>JAGCXZ010000166.1 GCA_017961065.1 Lachnospiraceae bacterium | reverse complement strand
CGAGATGGTTGCCAAGGCCGTAAATAGGCTTCAGGATATCAAACTGGAGATGGGAAGAGGCGACATCAGGTATTATGAACCGGAGAAGATCCCTGAGGGCTTTGCTGAGGAAATGCAGAATTCAGCAAAATCATATGTTGCGTCACTTTCTGAATCAGGGAAAAAGGTTTCTGAGGATTCTAAGAAGAGCGAATCGACTACAATGAACACGGACCGGGTTGATCGTGAGATAAGGGAACTGAAAGAAAAGAAAGCTCGTTTGGAGCAGGAAATGAACATGGCAAATGAGCAAAAAAAGAAAGAAATAGCGGTTGAACTCCGTCAGGTAGAAATGGAACTCGTTCAGAAAGATAATGACACATACAGACGGCAGCACGCCGTGATTTCGTAGAAGAGAAATCTTAACAGGTATTGTATGGTACTACCATTCAATATACATCCTTTCGGGTCACGTTTTTGTGGCCCGATTCGTATATTATGGTCGTTTTATGTCATATTATAGTCGATTCACGCAATAGGGGTTTATTTCAGGAAATCTTGAGACGATAGAATAAATAGATTATATATGGTTCAGAAGCTATGGATGGCGCCAGATCAATGGATTGAGCATTGAGACCGGCGCTGTTTATTTTTCCAGAAAAATGAAAGCGGGGAGATTATGAAGGTTTTTATTTGTGACGATGATTTAGAGGACATTGCAAGGCTGAAAACGCTTATTGACGAATATGCTAGGAAAAATCATATGGAATTTGCGGTATCAGGATATCGATCAGGTGTCGAAATGCTTGATGCCATCCGCAAAGGGAAAACTGTGGATATCATTTTTTTGGATATCAATATGGACGCGATGGATGGTCTGACAGTAGCCAAAAGAATCCGGGAGAGACTTGAAGATGTTCCGATCATTCTTGTGACATCGTTTATGAGCTTTGCATTGGACGGATACAAGGTGCGAGCGAGTCGCTTTCTGATCAAGGATGACCTTTATCGTACATTTTCAGAATGTATGGATGATATCTGCAATGAACTGCAAAGAAGATCCAAGACGATTTGCTTTGACTGCGTTGAAGGAAATATTCGGTTGAAGACATCAGAGATCATCTTGATTGAAACAGAAGGGCATAAGTGTTTGATTCAACTGAAGGATCGGACATACCAGATCTATGAAAAACTGGAAGAACTTGAGGAACGGCTCAAGGCGCAGGGCTTTTTGAGGACACATAAAAGCTTTCTTGTGAATATGGAGCATATCAGAAATATCAACAGTTATATCCTGACGCTTGATAATGATAGACAGATATCGGTACCAAAAGCCAGATATAAGCAGGTTAAACAGGAGTATACACTGTATGAGGGGAAAAAACTATGACTGCATGGTTGGTATTTATAAGCACTTGTGTATTTGAAACAGCACTGTGCATCTATTATTATGATTCCTTTATTTTTTTTAAATGGGGGAAGATTCAAAAACTGATTTCGTTTATTCTGCTTGCGCTTTCTGTAGGCGGAAATTCTGCGCTGTTTGAAAAGATACCAAATGAATATTATTCGATAAAACTGATAACATATATTGCAATACATATGCTTTTTGTCAGGATCTGTTACAGATCTGATTGGATCATGAGCGTATTCTTTTCCGGTGCGGCAGTACTTTTACAAATCCTTACACAGATTCTGGTATGTGTGCCGCTTCAGCTTAGCCGAAGCAATAATCCGACTTTTTTAAATCTAATGGCGTGTTTGTCCTGCCTAATTGCATTTTGTATAGAGTTTGTTCTTCGAAAAAAGCTGCATCGAGTTAAGGAATGCTTGAAAAAAGAACATGTGATGCTGAGATCGTACATATGGGTACCGCTTGTTACAATGATTGTGGGAATGTTTTTTTATATGTTTTTTGTGTCACCGGCTGGCGTTGGGATTTTTCAAGGAATAGTTTCGGCTGTGTTGCTTGCGGTAAACATTTTTTCCATGTTCCTATTGCAAGATTCGTTGATTAAAGATGAAAAATTGCGTTTATCTGAGGTACAGATAGAGAGCAAACAGAATCAGCTTCGGGCTTTTCACGATATGCAGTCTCTTTATGAACGGCAGGGCCGGAAACTTCATGATTATAAAAAACAACTGGCTACTGTTGAGGAATTGTTAAAAAACGGAGACGTGGAGGCGGCTATAGAGTTCACGGAACAATTGACGAAAAGCATCGCTGTGGAAATGTCGGAAGTCAACACCGGACATCCTGTTGTAAATGCTGTTCTAAATCAGTTTTATCGGATTGCCAAAAGTGAAGATATAGGAATGGTCTTTACCATCAGTGATATGTGCAATATTCGTCTTTCGGATGATGATATTGTCATAGTTATGGGAAATCTTCTTGAAAACGCAATACATGAATGTAAAAAAGTGAAGACGTGCGGGAGATCTGCATCTATACAGGTGAAACTTGTTGAGAAGGATTCCGGGATAATCTTTACTGTAAGGAATCCGGTCGTTCAAAAGGTGGATATTACAGATAACCAGGTGCAGAACGGTTCAAGGGACGGACAAGGGATCGGGTTGTCAAATGTTCAAGGCGTGATCGATAAGTATGAAGGCAGTTTTGCAATCTCCTGTGATGAAAAAGAGTTTACTGCCGTGACCATCTTATAGTCGTTTTATGATATTTTATGGTCTGTTTATGCTGAACGTATAATGAATCTTAGGAATGAACCGATAACCAAATCATACAACCGAAAAATAAATGCTATGGACAGCGTCGGATTTCAATGGAGTGAAACTGAAATCAGGCGCTGTTTTATTACTCAAAAGGAGGGCTCAAACATGTCATTTGCAGTACAAACAAGTTTTAATCAAACGTACCAGTATGGAAGCTTTGGCTCGAAATCAAATCGTGGAGAGGACTCTATCGGGCAAGAATTTATGGGGAGTGCTACTTCACGGACCGCTTCATCTGACCAAGGTAAAAATATCGGAGTTATGACGATTGGTAACATAGGGTATATTGCCCAATATGCGGACTCATCAACAGAAGAAGATCCTATCATCAAAGTCGGAGATTATGAGGTTAGAGTAAATGATGTTGATCCGCATAATGCTACAAAAGTGGAGATGTTCGCACTGATGAGTTATATGGATGATAAGGGGCTTATCGATAATACCGGCATTAAATCGTTCGGAAAAATGACAGCGTATGGGGCACAGGCGGAATATAATGGATTTTGCAGTAATCTTTCCGATCCTGATATGGCATGGACAAAGAACAGAGACTGGACCGCGATACTGCAAAATGCAAAAGAGACATTTTTAGGCATTCCGCAGGCATATGATCAAGGACTTAACTGTGAGAACATTGTTGCCGGACTTGAACGTTGGGCAGAAACAAGGCTTGATAATGGCACGAACATGATCACAGAAGTATCTAGGAAAAGTGAGGTGTCAAGTGACATGGATGCCACATGTATTCCGATTGCCAGCAAAGGATATGGAGATCCGGCTGCATACACCAGGTTCATTACAGCCAATATCAAGACCAAGGAGTCTTATGTACAGCAGAATTCCAATGGAGAAGTGATCTATTCTTACAGGGAAACGGAGCAGTCATTCAATATAATCATCAATTCTGACGGCAAGGATAAAACATATACGATAACAGGCATTGATGAAAACGGCGAGGCGTTCGAAAGAGTATTTGATCCGTATGAGCTGGATCCGAAGGATATGGATTACCCTGAGTTTGTGGCAATGTGCATGTATATCAGGCAGACGGATGAAACTGCTGATCTGATAGCAAGTAGCTATTTTACGGATACAAGCTATTTCGACGGGATATTTGACAGAGGAGATCGTGTCAGCTTGTTAGGCCAGTATGCTGAAGAGTACAGTGATTCGGCGCCTTCTCTTGCAAGTCTTGCGAATAAGATATTTGACGCCATAAACTCTTTTTTCGACAGGGCAATGAGGGGAAGCGGATTCTCTGAAGAAGCATTCTCGCTCTTGTTTGCGGATCTCAATGATGTTGAGACCAGGGAAAAGATCAGCGCTTTGAAAAACGGATATGTCGATTCTGACAACACAACCGATCCGATATCCGAAACAATTGTTTCAAAACACAATCAGTACACGAATCCTGATACCGGTGAGATTGTTCCGGTGAATACCAGATATATCACAGCCTATACTGATAAGGGGATTTCCTGTAAGGAAATAAAAGATGAAGGGGGAAAGATATCGCAGAGGGATTTATGGAGTCTAACTTATGATTCCCCGGACAGTTATGAAAAGGTTCAGAAGTTTCTAAATAGTTTTTCCAAGGATCAGAATCTAACGTTCGCTCCACAGGAGAAGTTCTGGAAGGATTTCATGAAGGATGATTTTGATATTGACGGATTCCGTGCATATTTCGATTCCACCGATAACGGAAAGATAAATGTTGAGAAGGGGTTACAGGAGGGCAAGAATCTGGGAGATCTCTTGACCGAGCCTTTTGCAGAATATATCAATAACACTCATTTTATCGGCAGGGTATTTACGGAGCAGGAAATGTGGGATAACTGGAATGCCCAAATAGAAGCAAACCAGAGAGCTCTGGGCATAAACAGTACAGGAGATAAAACATCCACAGATTCCAGGGATAAGGTCCGTGCAATGAGAGAACAGGCATTTCTGGGTATTGGAAAGAATGCTTCGGAGAACGTAAAAAATGCCTGGTTGGATGCTGCAGATGAAATTGGCATGGACGGACAGGGATTATCGGCTTCCGGAACACTCGATCATATCCCACAGTTTATGATACAGCGATTTATCCGCCAGTATAACGGATATGATCCTGATGATGTTCTGGGGAGTACGGTAAACTCGGCCATCCAGGCGGCGCAGGACGCTATTTATGCTCTTGACCATCCTCTCGAGCCTGATACAACAAGGGGTTCGAAAGTACTTGCGGCGAGGGAGAAAGAGAGAGCCTTCTATGAGCGTTTTATAGAAAAACTCATGGAGATGAGCATAATCTAGAACCTCACAGAGATCTGAGACATAATACTGTTAAAAATCATAATAAAAGCTAAGGAAGGTTGCTGCGTTCAAAGGATTGAACTTTGGACGCAGTTTTTTATTGAAAACAACAAATAACTGGAGGTAGAAACATGAGAATAGCAGACAGCACAGTAAACATGTTATCGGGAAGAAACTATACGCAGACCGGAATAACTAACAGATTGGCCGGATATCAAAGCAGTTTTATGGGAATGATCAATAGGTACGGAACCAATAAAGATACTGCCCTTACAAGGGACACGTATCAATCCGGTAAGAATAACAATGGGATGGGTGCGTACAATATGGATGATATCGGATATTTCAAGGGGCTTGGAAAAATAACTTCCGGAAGCTTGTATGGAACAGGAGCAAGTGCATCGGCTTTTCAAAACAACACCTTGGCCGCGATGTTTAAGAGATTTGCATCTTTTGGAATGATGGGTGGAGCAGGTATTGGCGGATATTCTTCGAGCATGGTCACTTACTCAGAGGTCGAAGAGATGGGATTTCATGCTTGCGGAAGAGCATGTACCGAGGATGGAAGGACGATCGATTTTAACGTGAATATCCTGATGAGCAGGAGCTACATGGAATATATGAACGTGAGTGTTCCGACTATGGCCGATGCGCTGTTTGATCCGCTTATTGTCAACATAGGATCAAACACAGCGGACGTGCGGGATCAGACTTTTAAGTTTGACCTTGATGCTGACGGGATCGAGGATGAAATATCCATGCTTGGCAAGGGGTCGGGATTTCTTGCTTTGGATAAGGACGGGAACGGAAAAATAGATGACGGCAACGAACTGTTTGGAACAAAGAGCGGTGACGGATTTGGCGAGCTTCGCGAATATGACAGTGACGGTAACGGATGGATCGATGAGAACGACGAGATCTTCTCAAAACTTAAGGTGTGGTGCAAGGATGAGAATGGAAAGGATGTACTCATGGATCTGAAGGAAGCGGATATCGGTGCCATATATCTTGGAGAACAGCAGACGGAGTTTTCGCTTGGCGGAGCGGATGGTTTCAGGGATGGAGTGATCAGATCCACGGGAGTTTTTCTTCGTGAAAGCGGAGGAGCAGGTGCAATACAGCATGTAGACCTGTCCATGAAACAAAATGGTCAGGGTATAAAGGTCAGCGGTGATGATACAACTATGGAAATTAGAACGTCAGACGACCGAAGCCAAAGCAATGCCGCTAGGAGACAGGAAGAAAGACGGCGGCAGGAAGCAAGGGCAAGGAAGAGAAAAGCGGATGAAAAGGCAGCTGTGGACGCTTTGCACAAAAGGCAGATGGAACATAAGAAATATATGGATAAGCTTCATGAGAAGCGATTTATGGAGAGAAAGGAATATCATGAGGAATTGAGCGAGGAGCAGATGGAGAGACTGTTTGCGGAGCAGGAAGCGGTATAAAGAAAAATCATTCAATACTCTCTTTTCATATGATGTGCCGGCTTCGCCATAAGGTGGGGCCGGCATTACTGTTGCGTGATAACGCTTGCGTTTACTATTTGCAAATAGTAATATGATTATATGGAGAAGATGCCTGTTTAAGGGATATATGAGATGTGTAAAGTTGTTAAAATGAAAATCGGTGACAGAAATATCAGAGTTGCCGATATCAAGAAAAAATACATAAGAAATATTGTTGATGCTGCCAGTCAATGTGATCTTATTGACAGGATAGTTCTTTTTGGCTCTAGTGTGAGAGACAGCTGTAAAGAGGAGTCGGATATTGACCTTGCGATCTTTGGCAATCAGACAGAGTACAGGGCATTAAGATCAAAGAAATATGACAGGTTTACCAGCCAGATATATTCTTTTGACGATTCCGGACAATCATATGATCTTTTATACTTTGTTTCCGGTAAACAATATAGAGGATTGATTATGGATGATATAGAAAATGGAGAACTGATTTATGCCCGTCACTAATGTAAATGATATTCTTTCAATGACGCAAGTAAAGGCTGATCTGCTCTTGTCAAAGTACTCCATCGAGCAGGCCGAAAAGGCCTCTGCCAGAATGTCAAAGTCAATCAAGGGTCAGGGTGCTTATCATCTGCAGCAAGCGTGCGAAAAGATGGTCAAGATTCAGATATATGCTTCCGGAAAGAAGATCGACAACGCACGTATGTATAAGCATTCCATTAAAGATTTGCTTGTTTATGCAAACTCTCTAGGCATTGCAATTAATATGCCATCTTATATTGATAAGAATAAAGACATAATAACACGCTGGGAAGCAACCGGACGTTATGATCTTCATCTTGTGGTAAGAATAGATACATTGAAGAGATGCTATGAAGAGGCTGATCAATGGTATGCCGATCTGGTTAAGGAAGGATATAGATAACACTTTGAAAATAGGTCAATTCATAGGTCAATCCAAAAACATGAAATGCTGAAAAGCATGATAAATACAATATGTTCAGGGCAACAGGCAAGGTTCTCTGACTCTGTCATTTGGAGGTTCGGTCTCCGCGCTGCTTCGGTCGGCGCTTAACGAACGTCCGCCGGACGTTCAGCGCCCTCCTAGCCCTGTAAAAAGGAACCGGTGAGTCGGTTCCTTTTTTTTATATCATTTATGATCTTATGTGGTACAATTCCAATTTGCAGGAAAGTATTCGTTGGAAAAAGGAACTTTAGCATTGTGAGAACAGTAAAAAGTAAAGATGATGAAGACTATTTCAAAAAGAAGGAGATGGCAAGGAGGATGAAAGAATACTATATCCCAAGAGGGATAGAAAAAGTCAGGAAACAGATGCCGGAAGAAAAGATTGCAGAATATATGAGTTTGTATTCCTATGAATTATCCATAAGAAAAGCCAAGAGTTATCTGGTTTCGCATGGTATCAGGGACAATAATTTAATATTTGATGAGTGTTTAAGTGACGCCGGACTGGTATATATGTATGCTGCATATAGATGTGCTTACTGTGGATATAAGCATTTTTGGGGCTATTTTTATTTTATGATGCGGCTTGTGCTTATATGGAGTTATTATCTTTGTGATGATTCCAAGGCTATCTGTATGAATAATAATCTTAGGCACGTGTATTTGGATTCAGAAACTGTGAACCTTTAGAAAGCCTGTTCTTCTTTTTAAAGTATGATTAAACGATATTGAAGCACAGCAATAAAAGAGAGTATAATATAAACGCAAATATGGAGTATCAGATAACGATGATAGGAGGTCGACATATGACAAATTCACAGGCATGGGACTATGCCATCGGAATGATCAAGGTCGATGGGCTAGAGCCAACAGAGGATTTCAAAAAGTATATAGAGAAGGAAAAGAATGGTGAAATAACTTTTGAAGATGCAAAGAAATATCTGGATAAGAAATACAAGATGAAGGAGACAGCGAATTAGTTGCATATAATGCTTTTTTTGCAGACGGAAGTGATTTTTCCAAGAAGGAATATCTGGATAGAATCGTTGAGGATGCGTTTGGATTGCGATAAGTAGAGTGAAGCGATTTATACAGAAATTTCGAAAAAAAGATAGGTCAATTCATAGGTCAATCAAAAAACGTGAAATGCTGAAAAGCATGATAAATACAATATGTTCAGGGCAACAGGCAAGGTTCTCTGACTCCGTCATTTGGAGGTTCGTTCTTCGCGCTGCTCCGGTCGGCGCTTAACAAACGTCCACTGGACGTTTAGCGCCCTCCTAGCCCTGTAAAAAGGAACCGGAATTCCGGATCCTTTTTTGTTTAACGCATGGTTTAAGCAAGATCCGGTCACACTTGCATATTAGCTAAAAAATGATATAATAAAATTAGCTAATAAAAGTCGGAGGTGATACCATGATTGGAAATACAGCAACTGCTACAGCAACAGAGATGCAGAATAACTTCGGCCGGTATCTTGCTTTGGTGCAGAGCGGCAGCGAAGTTATCGTTACGAAAAACGGCAAAGAAGTAGGGCGGTTTATACCTCGAGCAGCAGCCGTGTCATATCTGACGGATTCTCTTACCGGAATCCTTAAAGGAGATACGGACATAGACCAGGCGAAGGAGAAAGAACTAAAGGAGAGATATGAAATTACTGATTGACGGAAACATTCTTCTCGATGTCCTCCAGAAAAGAGAACCGCATTACGAAGATTCGGCAAAGATTTGGAAAATGTGTGAAACAGAGCGGGCGGAAGGATATGTTTCTGCTCTAACATTTGCAAATTTGGTTTATGTCATGCGAAAAGAACTGAGCCCTGAGAAGACAGAGGAAGTGATAAAAAAACTATCCTTGATCTTTTCGCTTGCAGATCTGACCGCATCCGATATCAATTCAGCTGCAGAACTGAAGTGGGATGATTTTGAGGATGCAGTACAGGCCGTTACTGCCAGGCGAATCCATGCAGATCATATCATCACGAGAAATGTGAAAGATTTCAAAAAAAGCGAAGTGCTTGCGTTTGCTCCGGCAGAGTTTTTGGCAAGAGAATAAAACCAGTCTCTGAGGCCGAAGACAAAAAAGACATCAGTTCGCCCCCGGTTCCGATGTCAGACACAGCCCGCCGGAATTAGCATCCAATCCGAGCAGGGATGCAAGCATGCCGTGTGTGTTAAACACATACCATTTATCGTTGTCATAAGAGATCGCTTGCAGGAACAGATAATAATGATCTCCGTCTATGTTCATCGAAACAGCCATGTCTACGACTTCGCCGCCATACATTTCTTTCCATTTGGACAGACGATTTTGGTTTGCATCACCCATGAAGTTTTCTTCCAGGGAAAGCTGCCCGGTTTCTTCACAGAATTCGGAAACGGTTTCCACTCTCTTCACTTCGATCGTATTAAGTGCGTCAACGCCTTTTAGCAGATCGGTTATTGCTTGCATTCCGGTTTTTTCCAAATTGAGAGACATACCGCGCTGATCCGAATAATCCGAACGATTCCAGAGAGGAGTTTCATAGAGATTGTAAAATGACCGGGTGAGTTCCCATTCCCGAAGGTGTTCATTCATAGTAGCAGTTGCATCGCTGTTACCGAACATGTAGTATTTCGCCGGGGTATATGCCTGCATGTTCTCAATGTACTTCTCCAGATCAAAGTGTTTCACGTAGCTTTCCAGGGCACATGCCGCATACATGCCGTCGATATCTTTCTCGCTGTATGCTTTGGAAAAAGCTTCTGCGGCGGCCTTGGGAGAATCAAACCCGGGTCCCTCTATTTGCGCTTTGGAGGTGCGCAGGAACAGGAAGGCGATCAGTGCCGCCATTGCAAGGATGATGGTCAATGAAACACCCAGAGCGATCCATAAACCAGTAGGTGCTTTTTTCTGATTTTGCATGACGGGCGTGGGAACTGTAGGCTCAACGCTCATGAGCTGATTTAACGGTGAGTGTTTCAGCATGATCCAGCCATTCATTCCGAGCGTCCAAACCCTGGTCAGGCCGTTTATCGCACCGGAGGCAACTAACTGCGGGATTTGGGATTCTGAAAAGGGCCCTACCTGTTCATTTGTGTCGGATAAATAATACCAGTTCTTTTGCTCGCTCATTGCATTGCCTCCATAGACATTTTTTCGATCCTAGTTAATGCGCGGCATATCATAGGGATTTATATACGCAAAATCTTTCAGATACTGTTCATATTCCTGCATGGTGATCTTTTGACCGCAGAAAGAAAAATCACTGTTTTTGTCGTATTGGTCATTCTCGTTCTCCCAGTACTCGGCATTGAGATTCAATTCTTCAACAGCCTTCCCATCACTGTCATATCGCGTGAGATCCAGTGTCTGTCTGCCGGCGTGCTGGAAGTCGGCATGGCCTACATATACCTTGCCGTCTTTTCGATAAAGGTTGCAGATCGCAGCGGTACCGTCGCCGCAATCCAACAGGCAAAGCTCTCCGTTTCGACAGTCATAAATGTCAAATCCGTAGTAATTGTCGATCAGAAGTTCATATTCATAATCTCCGTCCACATCATAGAGATAAGTGTCGGGCGACTGGCCGCGGTCGTTATAATACTCTTTAGCCATCTCGGAATAAGTTCTGCCGTTCATTTTGATCGCATCATCCAGGAAAGCCCGGAATACCTGAGCGGGCTTGCTGTTTATATACATTCCGGCTTCCAGAACGAAGTTCCAGAACGGACTGGGTGATCTGAATTTCCCCGGATAGTTATTGAAAGCATTGTTGTATTCCCCTTCTGAGATATCGGATTCTTTGCCGTTTGCATCGATTCTGTAATACCTGATGATCCCGTCATCGATGTACGAAGCGCCTTTTCCTTCGATCTGTTCGAGTGTATGACCGGAAATGCGATATAGAACATCTTCGCTATCCTGCCCATCACACCAAGAAAGTTGGATCAAATTTCCTTTTTCGATATAGCTTATCATGCCCGATTCGCCCAGAGTATAGATCGTTCCGTTGTCGTATTGGAGGATGGTATACAAGCTTTCATCGAATTCTTGTTCTACAATCAGCTCTGGGATGTCATCGTGATCCATGAATGCAAAAGCCACTTTATAGCCGCCGTACTCCGTCGGTGGAAAGTTGTTCTGGAAGTATTCTTCATATGCCTGCATCACATCATTGTTTACGACTTCTTCACCCTGATCAACAGACGAGGATTCCTCTTCGTGATAAATCTCTACTTCACTAATGCAAACATCTTTGTATTTTGTGCCTTGTACAGCATCCAGAATAGTCAGTTTAACGCCGGAAGCATTCACGGGTTCATCAAATATGACTTCGGTCGGTCCCAGCTCTGATTCTGTAAAAGGAACTTTGGTATCGGGAGCCGACATTGTATTAACGTCCACCGTTTGGCTTGTTCCGTCATCAAATTCCACAAGAAGACGGGTCACCTTTCCATTGATGGCATAACGGTACTTTGTATTCAAAAACCCGTTATAGATCAGCATTCTTGTGATCCGCTCCGTGTTTCCAAGATCAAAAGAAAGGGATTCTCCGATGCCCAGGTCGTCTTTTCCTTCGATCCAGGCAGTTGTGTAATTGCCGTCGATTACATGAAACGGCTCATAAGTTTGTCCGTCCTGTGAAACGGTTTTCAGATAGGAGGATGCGGAAGCGTCCCTGATCATGACTTTTCTTTCCACATATTCGACAACTGTATCTGCCTCAGATGCGGACTCTTCCGGATTTGCTTCCAAATGATTCGTATTGCTTTTAGGATCGGGAGCAGAAACTTCCTCAGATGCGGTGTTCTCTGCTTGCTCCTCTGCTTCTTCGGTGGCCTGATGATCGCCTGGCTTGTCTGACTTACGTTCAAGCATAAAAACCAAAGCAACAGAGCCGCCTATTGCAATGGCGGCTATGATCGCACACAGTATGATGATGGTTTTCTTTCCAAAACGTTTCAAAAATATATCCGTCCTTTGCTAACAAGAGAATATGTTAAGTGATGAAGTATGGCTCAAAGGACCTTGGCTCCGCATTTTCTGCAGAATTTCGTGCCGGGCTGCAAATCCGCGCCGCAATTTGTGCATGTCATTTGCACAGGGGTGCTTTCCAGTACGGCACCGCAGTAAGGGCAGAATTTCGTGCCGGGTTCGCCGGCAGGCTTGCCGCATGACGGGCAAAAGACATTCGGAACGGGACCCGGCATTCCGGATGCGGAATTTCCGGAATTCATGTTTTTCATATTGTTCAGTGCGATATCGGCTTCCTTCAATGTCTGATTGGCAACATCTGTTAACGCGGCTTTGATCCCGTTCTGCTGTATGGAATCTTTGCTGATCGCAAAATCCTTCACGCATGTCCACACCAAAACAAACACCCAGACAGCCAGAACCAGGAAGAAACCGATGTTTGGACCATGCTTGTATCCGGTAGCGACCCGTTTACCCGTAAAGATGACCGTAAAGAGGGTCAGTCCGATGCCGAAGATGCCGGCAACCAGATAGATCAGTTTGGGTGAGATCTTATGGTCCAGGAAAAGGATCAGCAGAATGACAACGATCGGAACCACATAGAAGATCTTCCCCGTTGCTACAAAGGTATTACCAGCCAGATCGACCATGGATGCCGATTTTTTGATTGCGCCTCCTACTATAGGAACTTTAACGGTAAGAAACGGGAGAAATCCGATAATGTAAAGCAATGCAATTGACAGGATCCTAAAATCTTTCAGTTTTGCAATCATATTGTGCCCTCCGACTTTTTAGGATAATCCGCTTGTTCTCACAGGAAATTCTTGTTATTTACATTTTAGTAAAAATGCGGTTGGAGTTCAATAGCGATCGCGATACAAGGCGGATAGATCATGGCTTGAACAGTGACCCTGAGTAAGTTAGAATTATGGCCAGAGAACCGATTAAAACCCGAAGGGGATACGGGAGATCAGAAAGGGCTGAAAATGACAAACAAAGAAATGCTTAAGATCGCGATGGAACAGTCGGCGGAAGATATCGGATGTTCCTATGAGGATCTGGCATCGGACAGAAATGTGTCGGTGCCGTTCCGGATGGGCAAAAACGCAAAGAAATTCATGAAAGAGGACACCACCTGCAGTTTCATTTCCTACGGAAAGAACATTGTGGCGGCATCAATCCCGGAACTGTCGGAACTTGTTAGCGAATATATTGCCAGATACAAATTCTATCACTGCTTTGAGCCGCCTAACATGCAGTGGCTGAATGAACGGCTGGGGCAAAAGGGACAGAAGATCTGTTTCATGTGTGAATACTATCTGCCGGATCTGAACAGACTGCCGGAGCGGACGTGTGCGTATGAGATGAGAGTGCTTGAGCAGAGTGATTTTGCCGATCTGTACCGGCCCGAATGGAGCAATGCGCTGTGTGAAGAGCGTAAGCATCTGGATGTGCTGGGCGTCGGCGCTTATGACGGCACAAAGCAGGTTGGCTTTGCGGCATGTTCTGCGGATGCGGAACTTATGTGGCAGATCGGTGTGGATGTTCTGGCGGAGTACAGGCAGCAGGGGATCGCGTCTGCGCTGACCTGCAGACTGACAAGAGAGATACTGGCGCGTGATAAGGTGCCGTTTTACTGCACGGCCTGGTCAAATGTCAGATCTGTCGGAAACGCGATCAAAAGCGGCTTTGTACCGGCCTGGGTGGAAATGCATGTCAAACCGTCAGCAAGGGTTGACGAGCTGAACGAAGAAAGAGAAGATCAGCCGTCTTCTTCGGCAGACTGATCGACAAGACTGGCGTTCTTCAGAACGCAATAGGTATAGTTATCTTCATGATTGGTATCAAATGAACCGGTTACGCAGATCGTATCGCCGTCTTTGGGATAGTCGTCCGGATATGCGTAATCGTCCGTCAGGAGAAATTCGATTCCCTGCGCGCAGCATGCTGTGGCATCCTGTATCACGCAGGCATCATACCGCTTCTGTTTGGCTTCGTCATAGAACGTGGTATAGGTGCCCTGCATCTTAACGGTCTTTCCGATAAAATCACCCGGTGTGACCATCATGTGATAGACCTCGGAGTACACCATCGTGCTTGAAAGTACCGTGAGATCAACGATGGGGTTTTCCGGAGCGGCAGGCGCAGGATCATCGGCTGTCCTGCTTTCGCAGCCGGCTGTGATTATGAGCACAACACAACACAGTAACAGACAGATTCTTTTCTTCATGTCAGGATCACTCCCGGATCAGTATTTTCAGATAAAATCAACCAAGCCTTGTTCTGACAAAACCACCCAGACAGCAGAATGCGAAACCGGCTACATCCACGGCGACAATGGTCGATCCGACAGGCGTTCCCGCCAGGATGGATATCATGATCCCGAGGAAGGCGCAGGTGACGGAAAGCAACGCAGAACAGATCGTCACGGAGCGGAAGCTGTTGAACAGCCGCATTGCGGATAAGGCCGGGAAGATCACAAGCGCCGATATGAGCAGGGAACCGACAAGGTTCATGGCCAGAACGATGATCACAGCAATGATCACGGCGATCAAAAGGTTGTAGGCGTTCGTGGCGGTTCCGATCGCTTTGGCAAAGTTCTCGTCAAACGTTACGGCAAAGATCTTGTTATAGAACAATACAAAGATCACGATCACAACAAAGGAGAGCACGGCACTCAGCCAGACTTCCTTTTCGGTAAGTGTCAGGATGGACGTGGAACCGAATAAAGTACTGCAGACGTCTCCGGACAGGTTTGAGGAAGTCGAGAAGATATTCATGAGCAGGTAACCGAAAGCCAGTGCGCCGACCGAGATCATCGCAATGGCGGCGTCCCCCTTGATCTTTGCATTCTGCCCGGTCCTGAGCAGAAGAATGGCGCTGATGATCGTGACAGGCAGGACCAGAAACATGTTGTTGGTCAGTTTCAGAACGGACGCGATCGCGATCGCACCGAAGGCAACATGCGACAGCCCGTCTCCGATGAAGGAAAAGCGCTTCAGCACGAGTGTCACGCCCAGGAGCGAGGAGCACAGTGCGATCAGTATGCCGACGATCAACGCATATCTGACAAAGGGATATTCCAGATAAAAAGCGATTTTTTCAAACATCTATCCAACCTGTCCTTTCTGCTGCAGAAGGAAAGCCTTTCCTTCGCTGCTGTTCAGATAAGCATCCTTCGTTCCGTAGAACGCGGAATCGCCGATATGCAGGATATGGCTTCCGTAGCGGACCGCGGCGGATACATCGTGCGAGATCATTATGATCGAAACACCGTCCCGGTTTAAGGATGCGATCAAGTCATACATTTCTCCCGTTACGACCGGATCAAGACCTGCAACAGGCTCATCCAGCAGTAACAGTTTTCTCGTGGCGCAAAGAGCTCTTGCCAGCAAGACGCGCTGCTGCTGGCCGCCCGATAATTCACGGTAGCTTTTGTTTGCAAGGGAAGTGATCCCCATGCGTTCCATGTTTTCTTTGGCCAGTTTTTTCTCTTTTTTGTTGTAAAAAGGCCGCAGTCCGCAACGGGCCTGGCATCCGGAGAGAACGATCTCCGAAACGGATGCGGGGAAGTCCTTCTGCACATCACTCTGCTGCGGCAGATAGCCGATCTCATTCTGGTTCAGCCCGTCACCGATCAGGATCTTTCCGCTTACGGGATCCTGAAGATGCAGCAGTGTTTTCATCAGTGTGGTTTTTCCGGAACCGTTTTCGCCGACTACGCAAAGATAGTCCCCGGTATTTACGGTAAAATTCAAGTCTTTCACGACAGCGTGGGAATCGTACCCGGCTGACAGATCCGTTACGGTAAGTAAAGCCATGGTTTTCTCCTATTTCAGTGCTTCCTGCAGGACTGCAAGATTGTTTTCCATGATCGAAAGATAGGTAGCGCCGGAGTCCACATCGTTCTGCGTACAGGACTGCATGGAGTCAAGCGTCAGGATCTTCTGGTCTTTGGTGGCTGTATTGTTGATGATCGTTTCGGCGATCCGGTGATCGGATCCTTCGATGGTCATGACAGCATGTAAGGACAGCTCGTCGACCTTTTGCGCAAGGAACGTCACGGTTTCAAAGCTTGCTTCCGTTTCCGCAGAACATCCGACAAAGGCTGCATAGTATGAGAGTCCGTAATCATCCGTCAGATAGCGGAACGGGAACCGGTCACCGAAAAGCAGGGTCTTTACAGCGGAGGCATTAACTTCCGCTGTATATTTTTCGTCCAGCGCTTTCAGCTTTTCGATATAGGCATCCGCATTACTCTGATACACGGAAGCTTTATCCGGATCGATCTTTTGCAGCGCTTCGGAAATGTGTTGCGAGAGTAAAGAAGCGTTGCGAACCGATAGCCAGACATGCTCGTCGTATTCGGTCTCTTCCTCTTCTCCTTCGCCTTCTTCCTCTTCTTCGGCCTGCATGCCTTCCACTACTTCCTCCTCCTTGACGGAGTCGCCGAGAAGTTGCAGAAGATTGAGAACGACCATATCTTTATTGGTGGCTTCCTGCAGGGCATCGTCCATCCATTCGTCAGATTCGCCGCCCACATAAATGAACAGATCGCAGGTGGAGATTTTCATGATGTCGTCAGCCGTAGGCTGATAACTGTGCAGATCGACACCGTCGTTCAGTAACATGGTCAGGTCAGCCTGTTCCTCTCCAAGAACACTCCTGACCCAGTCATATATGGGGAAAATGGTTGTTACGATCTTAATCCCGCTTTCCTCCCCGGCTCCGGCTTCCTTCGCGCCGGGGGATGCTGCACCGCAGGCTGTGAGAAGGCCGGACAAAAGAGCGGCAATGATCATAATGGCAATATTTCTTTTAATGTTTTTCATGGTTGTATACTCTTCGTTCCCAGATCAGATACATTGATCGCAGCAGCCGTAAAATACGGTCCGGATCGGATCCATTTTAAACCGGTGTGCATCAAACAGATGGAGCTGGATGTCTTCAAGCTCATCGCAATGGAGGTGGATCAGTTTACCGCACTTCTCGCATTTGCAGTGGAAGCAGACCTCCGCATCCTCATGACTGTCTGATGATACATATTCAAAACATGCGGGACTGCCGACATCAATGATATATTTGTTGATGATCCCCTCATCCACGAGTCTTTCCAGTTGACGGTACACGGTTGACTGGCCGATGGAAGAGCCCTGTGCCTTAAAGTGCTCACAGATATCTCCGGCCGTGACATGTACGCCCTGTTTGGACATCAGATAATCCATCAGGATCTCACGCTGTTTTGTTTTGTATTTGGATCGTTCGTTCATGATCTGTCCTTTCCTGATTCTGAAATTGCGCTTATTTTCCATAAAGAAAACAAGGTGGGATCACCAAATTGAGAACCGTTCCTAATTATGATACACAAAAATAGATTTGTCAACAGAAAAGGTCATAAAAATCTGAAAGGGAAAAAGTCATGAGGACACGCGGTTTCTGCGTGTCAGGACTGAGCAGCAAGGCGACGCTCGGCTTTGTTCCGATACATTGCCTCATCAATCTTTTTCAGAAATGAATCTTCCGTGTCATTGGCACGGTCATAAGGGACATGCCCCATGGAGAAGCCGACCCGGTAAGGACGCTCCGATGTTTTATTGAACCATTCCGCCTCCGTGCGGAGTTTGTCTTCCAGAGCCGCAACTTCCGATTCATCCCCTGTTTTCATCAGGATGATGAACTCATCACCGGCATAGCGGAAAACGACCGCATTTGTGCTGCTCACGCGGCGGAACAGTGTGGCCGCATCGCGCAGGGCCTGGTCTCCGGCAGAATGCCCGTAAGTATCGTTGATCGCTTTGAATTCATCCATGTCGAGCATGATCCCGAAATAGGTGTTTGACGAATCGCGATGCATCTTATACATGAAATGCTCCAGGAACAGGCGGTTATACAGTCCGGTCAGCAGATCCAGATAGGAGCGCTGATTCTGTATGCTCATATAGAGCGCCACAACACCGATCGCAGTTCCGAGCCAGGCCAGGGATACGCCGTAATAGACCATCTGCAGGAAACTGCCGGTCACGATCGGGATCAGATACATGAAGAGCGGAAAAAATGCAACTTTCCCGAATCTGCGGCGGTGCGTATAGAGCGTGAGGATGCTTACGGCACAGCAGAAGAACATGTATATGTAGAACAGGGTTACAAGCGGCTGCCTGTGATAGAGATTATCCGCATCCACATAAAAATAATAGCCGAAGGGGATATTGATGATCAGGGAGAGCAGGAGAACGCTCACGAGGGCGCCAAACCAGCGGTAGAACTTTTTCAGGCGTCCGTGGTCATGGTAGAGGCTCGAGTCCACATAGGCACAGAACAGGAAAGAACCGATCCCGTTCGCGCTGTGCAGGAAAGTGTTGCCGAGCAGGTTGATCCAGTAGTTGAGCGTGCCGCTTTTACCATCCACGTAGAAAGTGAGGGGTTCGATCAGGCATGAAAGCAGTACGAGGTACATCATGACCGTGAAGATCCGGTCTTCCGCGCGGCTTTTTTTGCGCGTGATGAACTGACTGATCAGCAGAAAGAGGATCAGCAGAAAGCCTGTGAAGTTGGCAACATAGATTGCCTGAAGGTTCATTTTTGTCTCCGTAGCGGTTGAGATTGTGCAAACATTATAACATAAAGAGATACAAATGAAACAATTTGTCGCACAAATCGGTATTTTTTGCGAAAAATGTGATATTATGAAAGAACAGGGGAACAAGGAAAGGATGGTTAAAGTGGGAAAAAGCAAAGAAGAGCAAGAACGTTTACAGATCCTGTCTCGTCTTGGAAGAGAGACCATCATCAAAAACGGCACATATGACCTCATGAAGCAGCGAAGGATCGATCCGGATCATCCCGAACGAAATGCGGAAGACAAGGTCTATTCCTATGAGCCCGGAAAATCACAGCCTGCGGAACCGGCTGCAGCCGAACCGGTTTCGGAAGAGGATGCATCCGCTCTGGCTGAGCAGATCCTGTCCAACAATTTCAAGGTCGGCATGTCCCAGTCGGATGTGGATTCCTTCCTGAGAGGAATGATATAATGCGTGAACTATTTGATCAGTTAAGAGAAAAAATAAAAGCGGGGGAAGATACCGCTCTTGTCACGATCGTTGCCGATGCGGGATCAGCACCCAGAGGAAGCGGCGCCAGAATGCTTGTCGGTGCCGGCGGCAGGATCGCCGGAACGATCGGCGGCGGTGCGGTTGAGCATGAGAGTATCCGTATCGCGCAGGAAGCGATCCGAGGACAGAGAAATACGGAGCAGCATTTCATGCTCTCGCGAAACGATGTCGCGGATATCGGTATGATCTGCGGCGGAAACGTAGACGTGTTCTTTCGCTACATCAGCGCGGGCGACAGAGTGGTTACGGAACTGACGGAAGCGCTTGATGCGTTGTACGAACAGAGAAAGCCCTGCCGGCTGATCATGGAAATGACATCTTCTGCAGATGCCGCGATCGGGATCCGTTGTGATACCGGAGAGACATTCGGAAGCCGTTTCCCGGAAGAAGTGTACAACATTGCGGGGAACAAGCCGGTCAAAACGGAATATGAGGGCAGGAAATACTACATTGAAAATCTGATCCGAGGAGGCCGCGTCTATATATTCGGCGGCGGTCATGTGGCGCAGCAGCTGGTTCCGGTGCTTACCCGGTGTGATTGTTCCTGCGTTGTCGTTGAGGACAGGGAAGACTTTGCGGATCCGGTCCTGTTCGGATCTCTTGCAGAGACAATATGTCTGCCGGTTGATAAGATCGCAGAACTGATACCCCGGATCACAGAAGATGATTATGTCTGCATCATGACGCGGGGACATCAGAACGATTACCGCGCCCTTTATGAGATGCTCCGCACACCGGCCTGCTATATCGGCGTGATCGGCAGCAGGAGCAAGATCTCTGCAACGCAGAAGCGGCTGACAGAGGATGGATATACGGAGAAAGATATCGCGCGTATCACAGCACCGATCGGGCTTGATATCCGTTCGGAAACACCGGCAGAGATCGCTGTTTCGATCGCTGCGCAGCTGATCCTGGTGCGCGCGAAAAAAGAAGATAACAGATGATCACACGATGGCAGAAACAGAATAGACGCAAAATCGGACTGACAGGGCTGCTCTTTGCAGGCCTGTTGGTTTTATTGAGCGCGTGCGCGCAGAACGAGAGCGGAGAGGAAACTCCCGCGGCGGAGAACAGGCTGGTCGTCTACACGGCGCACAAGGAAGAGATCTATAAACCCATCATCCGCGAGTTTGAAGAAAGAAGCGGCATCTGGGTTGACGTTGTGGCCGGCGGGACAAATGAGATGCTGCAGCAGATCGCGTCCGAAAACGGACAGAGCGGCGCGGACATCATGTTTGGCGGCGGTGTGGACAGTCTGCAGGCATACGAGGCTTACTTTGAACCTTACGTGACCGCACAGGATGAAAAACTGGATCCTGCCTATGCGTCCCCCGATCACGCCTATACAGTTTTTTCCAAACTCCCGACGGTGTTTGTTTATAATACGAAACTGGTCCTGCCATCAGGCGCGCCCAGGACATGGCAGCAGCTTCTGGAGTATCAGTGGGAAGGGAACATCGCATTTGCCGATCCGGAAAAAAGCGGAAGCGCCTATACGGCACTGTCTATTCTGGTCCAGAGACTGAACCGTGAAAAAACAACGGAAGAAGCGGTCGCCGCTTTTACCAAAAACCTCGCCGGCGATCTGTCGGACGGATCCAACACGATCGTGGAAGACGTGGCAAGCGGTAAAAAAATGATCGGCATCACGCTTGAGGAAACCGCTCTGAAAAAGAAGGCGGCGGGCGCGGATATAGAGATGATCTATCCGCGGCAGGCGACCTGTGCGGTTCCGGACGGCGGGGCGATCATAAAGGGAGCGGCGCACCGTGAGAATGCCGAAAAATTCATGGAATTCATCGTAAGTGACGATGTGCAGCATCTGCTGGAGGATCAGCTGTACCGGCGAAGCGTCCGTACGGATTTCAGTTCCTCCGAGATCGCGGATGAGATGCGCTATGACATCGCATATTCCAATACGCACAGAGAAGAGATCCTGCAAGCCTGGGATTCTTACATGGGACAGACAAAACGGAAGGATGAGTGAAAAGGGTGAAACGATCGTTTAAAACGGAACTGTTTTTCAGTTTCCTGTTCATTGCCCTGATCACGCTTCTGCTTTCCGGTAGCTTTCTGATCAGTGCGGTGCAGCAAAAAACAGAATACGATTACGAGAAAAAGAGCGCTCAGCAGCTGCAGGAAGCGGAAGAAGTCCTGGAACGGTTTTTTGGTAAGACCGAGCAGATCATCAAAGGGATCTTAAACGATAAAAGGATCACGGAGAGTCTGCATGAAACAGACAGCTGGGCAGTCAAGAAAGCATATAACCGCCTGTTTTCGCTTGCGGTCACGGAGGTCACGCGCGATCCCGCCGTATTCCGTGTCTATGATGAGAGCGGCAGATGTGTTCTGAGTACGGCAGAGGCGGATCAGATGGAATCCCTTCCGGTATACTGGGGTATCCTCAAAGAGGCTATGACACATCCGGATCAGGTGATCCTACACAACGCCACCTATGAGGTGAACAGCAAGGATGCGGCGATCTACATGGCGCAGGCCATGGTCAGTGACGATAGCTGTATCGGGTTTGTGATCGCCGATATCTCCGATCGGAAACTGGAAGAGATATTAAAAGAGATCCATGCCGGTGAGAGCGAGATGGTCGTGCTCGACGAATTCTGGGAGGAGATCTATTCCACGGAAACGGCCGGACAGATCGATCTGGCATCCGTTCTGCACAGGCAGAAGTTCTACGGCACGCAGGAAACCAGAAAAGAAGACTTCACATATTATACGCGTGAGATCCCGGATCGCGGACTGCATCTGGTGATCGGTAAGCGGGATGTTTTTTCCGACAGTCTGAAGCGCACGATGGTCCTGGTGCTGTTTGCGCTCGCGGGCGGAGCGCTGCTCTTGAGTTTTATCGTAGCGAGGATCTTAAGCAGCAGGCTCATGTCCCCGCTGGAGAGCCTGACGGAAGCGATGGGCAAGGTGCGCGAGGGAGATCTCAGCGTACAGATGAACAGCAGCAGACCGGATGAGTTCGGACAGCTGGCCCGTGATTTTGACGATATGACAAAGGCACTGGATGTCTATGTAAAACTCCGCTCGAAGCAGCAGCAGGAGCTCAGCGACAGCAACATTGCCATGATGCAGGCGCAGCTGAACCCGCATTTCCTTTATAATACGCTCGACTCCATCAAATGGATCGCAAAGGCCAACCATGTGCCGGAACTGGCTACGCTTTCCTCGTCCCTTGCCAAGATCCTGCGCGCGAGTATCAGCGCGGATATCTTTGTGCCTCTCTCGGATGAGATCAGTCTGGTCAACTATTATGTGGATATCCAGCGGATCCGCTTTTCGGATAAGTTTTCGTTTGACGCGGAAGTGCCCATGGAGCTGGAGGACGTGATCGTACCGAAACTGATCCTGCAGCCCATTGTGGAGAATGCGATCGTGCACGGCTTAAAAGACAGGGAGGACGGCTATATCTTCCTGAACGTATACGAGCAGGACAAGAGGCTGATCATAGATGTCGAGGACAACGGCTGCGGTATGGACGAGGATATGCTGCAGACGCTGAACGAGCGTGACCGGGAAAAACTGAAAGGACATATCGGCTTCTATAATGTAGATACGATCATTCGCCTGCATTACGGACTGAACTACGGGCTGCATGCCAGGAATCTGAAAGAGGGCGGCGTCCGTGTTACCGTGGAACTGCCTGTGCGGCGCGCTGAGAACATGATTACGGAGGATCAAAATGCTGAAAATTCTGGTGATCGATGATGAGAACGTTGTGCGCAACGGAATCGTGTTGGAAACCGACTGGGCAGCGCTTGACTGCGAGGTGGTCGGTGAGGCGACCAACGGCGAAGAGGGGCTTGCCGCCATTGCCAAATACCACCCGGATATCGTGATCAGCGACATCCGGATGCCTAAAATGGACGGGATCCGGATGCTGAAGACGCTTCGCGAGCAGGGGGATCAGACCCATGTGATCTTTCTGTCGGCTTATAACGACTTTTCCTACGCGCAGCAGGCGGTCAGGTACAGTGCGGCGGATTACCTGCTGAAGCCCTACGATGACGGCGATCTGGAGCAGGCGATCTGTGACGTCAGGAACCAGTTGATGAAAAAACAGCAGGCGGGAGACGAGAGACATGAGGAAGATGTCCTGTCCCATGCGGCATTGCAGAAGGGCGACAAATCCAAACTGGTGTCACTCGCGCTTGACTACATCGGCGAACATCTGTCGGATCCGGACATCAGCATCCGCAGCATCGCGGAAGCGATCGATATCAGTGAAAGTCACTTGAGCCATATCTTTAAGAAGGAAACCGACTATACGGTGAACGCGTATATCACAAGATATAGGATGCGCACGGCCATGAAGCTGCTCAAGAGCAGGAAGCATAAAGTTTATGAGGTCGCGGAACTGGTCGGGTACCGTGATATCGCCTATTTCTCAACGATCTTCAAGAAAGTCACGGGCGTCAATCCGTCGGAGTACCAGGACCGTTCATAGACGTTTCGGACCAATTAGCAGAATTTTAAAACGAAAAACAGTTTTGTCGTATTTTGTGCAAAACTGTTTTTTTTTATAATCGGATCAGAAGTTAAAGCAACTCTAAAATCATTCAACAAATCAGGAGGGTAAAAAAGTGAAAAAGAAAGTTGTATCGATTTTATTAGCCGGTTGTATGATCATCAGTGCACTTGCCGGATGCGGCAATGCGGCAGCACCTGCAGCGGCACCTGCAGCAGACGGCGGCACAGAGGCCGTTGCCGAAGCAGCACCTGCTGAAGAAGCAGCACCCGCCGAAGAGGCAGCACCTGCAGAAGAGCCCGAGAATCTGACGGCTACACAGCAGATCATCAAAGAAGCAGAAGGAATGTCCCTGGAAGAACTGGCCAAGAAGGCGATTGAGGAATCCAATGGCGCAACATTCTACGGCGTAGGTAATTCCAGCCGCGGTAAACATGCACTTCCGCTGTTCATCGAATATCTGCAGACGATCGATCCTTCTTATACGATGGAATTCGAATGGCAGCAGCCCAAGAACAACAAGATCTTCGAGCAGCTGACAGCAGATTCCCTGAAGGATACAGGTACATTTGCCATGACACTGATCCAGGACGGTAACCAGATCGAGTCCAAGATGGTTCAGACAGGTATCCTGGATACGTTCATCCCCAAGGAGTGGGCAGAAGCAAACGGCACAACACCTGCAGATTATGTCGGATATCTTCCGCTGCAGACACTGAACAAAGTTTTCATGTACAACAACACAGGTGACAAGGTGTTTGACAACTGCTGGGATTTCGTAGCAGAAGGCAATCATTCCTTATACATGGATATCGATTCCGAGATCGTCGGCAAGAACTTCCTTTACATGCTGACAGAAGACAAGTACGCCGCAATGCTCAAGGATGCGTTCAACGCACTTCCTGCCGAGGAGCAGGCATACTTCCAGCCGACCATCACAGAGATGGAATCCGAGGCTGCTGACCTGGGCCTTGGCGCTGACGGCGCATATGCCCTGGCATGGATCAAACTGTGGGTAGAGAGCTACAACGCACAGACAGATGACGGCCCGATCTGCAACACGCTGGTTGACAAGTCCGCAACGGATCAGTCCGGTCTGCTGGTTTACTCCAAACTGCGTTCCGTAGAAGAGTCCGATTCCGTATCCGTAAACAATATCAATGTTGCAGCATATCAGGACGGCTACAAGGGTATCGGCGGTTACGGTTACTGCCACTACCTGTTCGTAACGGACAACTCTCCGCTTCCCTGGACGGCATGTGCATTCATTGCATACATGACCTGCACGGAAGAAGGCTTCAGCGCATGGGGTAAGGATATGGGCGGATACTCCTCCAATCCGGAAGTTGCAGCAGCTACGGAAGCTACTTACAACCACTCCAAGGGTGGCTATGATGAGGAAGGAAACAACGTATACGACTGCAAGAACGACCGCGGCTATGACTGGTGGACAACAACGGGCGAACTCGTTCTTGAGGATCCCGAGTACTGCGCATCCGTATCCTTTACCGTAGGAAGCTGGATCGAACTGCTGACAAAGTACAGCGAGGAAGCAGCAGAATAATCAGTAACAAAACATGTGGTAAGCAGGCAGACGATGCGCGCGTTGCGCGCATCGAGCCTGCGCATAAGCAAGGAGAAGGTCATGGAAGCGGATCGCAGAAATAACATTGCCGTCCTCGGCAACAAAGTGAAAACGTATTTTTTGAAGCCGCAGAATGTGATTCTTCTGTTGTTCGGCATCGTGCTGACCTTTACGACCGTTGCCCCGATCGTGGCGATCGTGAAAGATACTTTCAAGATCCATCCGGGTACGATCGACCAGCACCTGACGGGAAGAGCAACAGGATATTCTGTAGCGAATTATATAGACCTCTTCACAAGCAAACTTGCAAAGACAAATCTCTGGACGCCGGTCGGAAACACTGTTCTGCTGGCCATCCTGACCTGTCTGATCTCTATCCTGTTTGGCGGCCTTTTTGCCTTTCTTGTGACGAGGACCAACTTAAAATGTAAGAAGTACTTAAGCTCTATCTTTATTTTTCCTTATATCATGCCGCAGTGGACGCTGGCTGTTGTCTGGCAGAACCTGTTTAACTCCAATGCGGTAACGGGTACATCAAACGGACTGCTGACATCCCTGTTCGGGATCATGATGCCCAAGTGGTTCTGCCAGGGGCTTTTCCCCTGTGCGATGGTACTGGGTCTTCACTACGCACCGTTCGCATACATCATGATCGGCGGGATCTTCCGCAACATGGATGCGAACCTTGAGGAAGCGGCAACGATACTGGATACGCCAAAGTGGAAGATCATGTTCCGCGTGACGCTTCCCATGGTTAAGCCGGCGATCCTCTCAACGATCCTGCTGGTATTCGGAAGCGCAATGGGATCTTACCCGGTTCCGCATTATCTGGGACTGACAACGCTTTCCACCAAGTATGTATCCTTGAACTCCAAGTATACCGGTGAAGCGAGTATCCTGGCCATCATCATGATGCTGTTCGGTATCCTGATCCTTGGCATGAACCAGATGAGCTTAAAGAGCCGGAAGAATTACACGACGGTTACGGGCAAATCCGGTCAGATCTCCAAGATCAATCTCGGGAAGCTCGGCAAGCATGTGATCGCGATCGTCATGATCGTCATCACGTTCTTTACCAGTATCTTTCCCATTGTATCGTTCGCGTTTGAAACATTCCTTCCGAATCCGGGAGACTACAGTTTCCTGTATACGGGCAATACGGCAAACTTAACGACAAAATGGTGGCTCACAAATACCAATGCCGAGAACGCACTGTACGGCCAGAAAGGTATCCTGTTTAACGAGACGATCTGGCACGCGCTGAAGGGTACACTGCTGGTAGCGGTTGCCTGTGCGCTGATCGCAGGAACGATCGGTACACTGATCGGTTACGCGGTTTCCAAGAACCGCAGGAGCAAATGGGCGAACTACGTGAACAACATGGCATTCCTGCCTTACCTCATGCCTTCGCTTGCTGTCGGTGCCGCGTTCTTCATCCTGTTCTCAAATGAGAAGATCAATCTGTTCAACACCTATGCGCTGCTCATCATCGTGGGCGTGGTCAAGTATATCCCGTTCGCATCCAGAAGCGCGTTGAACTCGATGCTGCAGTTGTCGGGTGAGATCGAAGAAGCTGCGGTCATTCAGGACATCGGATGGTTCAAGCGTATGTTCAGGATCATCGTTCCGATTCAGAAGTCATCGATCATCAGCGGATATCTGCTTCCGTTCATGACGTGCTTAAGAGAACTGTCGCTGTTCCTGCTGCTGTGTACGCAGGGCTTCATCCTCTCAACAACGCTGGATTACTTTGACGAGATGGGACTGTACGCGTTCTCAAGCGCGATCAACCTGATCCTGATCGTACTGATCCTGGTATTTAACACACTGGTAAACAAACTCACGGGTGCAAGCCTGGACGAAGGTATTGGAGGAAACTGAGATGCCGGAAATCAAATTAACAAATGTGACCAAGAGATGGGGTAAGTTTTACGCCGTAGACCATCTCGACCTCGACATAGAAGACAATGCGTTCATCACACTGCTCGGTCCTTCCGGATGCGGTAAAACCACCACACTTCGAATGATCGCCGGACTTGAGACACCTACGAGCGGCAGGATCACGATCGGTGACCGTGTAGTGTTTGACAGCGATGCAGGGATCAATGTTCCTGCCAACAAAAGAAAAGTGGGATTCCTGTTCCAGAACTATGCCCTGTGGCCGAATATGACGGTATATCAGAATATCGCCTTCGGTCTGGGAAACAAGAAAGAAGAAATGCCGACCGTCAGAACGGACGCGCTTGCCCTGAAGGGACAGATCGATGCGTTATCGGACGGAAACAAGATCAAGGACCTGGTCGGTGAATGCTACGACAAGAATAACAAGCTGGACATGGATAAGGTATACCTGAAGTTCATCGACACCTTCATCATCTCCCTGTACAGCGCCAAGAAACTGTTCGGCTATAAGATCCATGAAGCATCCGATCCGAAGAGCGCGGCAAGCGCCAAGAAGCAGGAGCTGGAGAAGGAATTTGAGGCAATCTGTTCGGATGTAAAGAGTAAGGGTTATACGCTGAACGACAAGTTTGAACTTGTCAAAGACGGAAAGGTACAGACAAGCGTCCGGAAACTGAACAAGGAAGAAGTCGATCTGGCAGTCAGGAGAGTATCGAGGATCGTTAAGATCGGAATGTTCATGGACAGATATCCGGCAGAACTCTCCGGCGGACAGCAGCAGAGAGTAGCCATTGCCAGAACGCTTGCACCGGAACCGCAGGTTCTGTTCATGGATGAGCCGCTGTCCAATCTGGACGCGAAGCTCCGTCTGGAGATGCGTTACGAACTGCAGCGTCTGCACATTGAGACGGGCAGCACCTTCGTATATGTAACGCATGATCAGATGGAGGCCATGACGCTTGCCACAAAGATCTGCCTGATCAACAACGGCGTATTACAGCAATACGACGCGCCGCTTACGGTTTACAATAGACCCAACAACCTGTTTGTGGCAGACTTTGTCGGGAATCCTTCGATCAACTTTGCCGATGCAAAGGGAAAACAGCAGAGCGACGGCTCGATCGCCATCTCGCTGCTGAACGGCAAAAAGGCAAAATTCGTTCCCAAGGAAGACATCGATATGGATGCCTGGTTTGCAAAGAGAGATCAGGAGGAAGAAGACAGGAAGGCTGCATACGCAAAGTCCATGACGGATAAGAAGGCAGTCGAAAAAGGGAACAAGGATGAGGTATTCAAATACCACATCGCCAAAGTCAATGAAGACGACTTCAGTATTCAGGAAGAGCCTGTGATCACAAATGAAGATTTCGTGCTCGGGATCAGGCCGGAGAGGCTGAAGATCGGAGAAGGAAAACTTTCCGCGGAGATCTACGGTGCCATGCCTACCGGTATGGAATCCACGATCAAGCTCCGCGTGGAGGACTTCCTGCTGACGGGTGTAGTTTTCGGCGGGACGACCTTTAATCTCGGCGAGACCGTGAACTTTGATATCGCAGGAAATGACATCTTCCTGTTTGACAGAAAGTCAGGAAAGTTCATCACATCCGGAAGTGTTGATTTCGAATAAACAGAAAAAAGCAAAGGCGGCAAATGCCGCCTTTGCTTTATTCACTGTATACGCCGTATTCACATCCGACGTGTCCGCATCTGATCTCATCGATGAGATACAACCCCTTATTATGTTTCTCATACAGGGATATCACGCCTTTCCCGTTGCCGCCGTTCCAGAGACGGTTGTGCTTTCTCGTGCCGTTTGGCGCCTCGTAATTGATCAGCAGCATATTTTTTTTCAGGCATTTGACTTTGACATCGATCAGGGCCGAACGGTTTTCCTGACGCACATGCCAGATCACGGCATCGTCTGTTTCCTTGCAGCGGAATTTGGTCCTGGTCATGGTCCAGAATTTCGAGAAGTTGAATTCAAACTCTTCGCCTTCGTAGTAGAAAGCGCTTAAGAGTTTTTTCTGCAAAGGGATATTGAATACGACCGGACACCCGCCGCCGATATCAAATACGGAATTGTTCAGACGCCTGCCGGTCAGTTTGCTCGTAAGATCACAGCTTGAAAGCCATACCCACGGACTGGTAAAGTCTTCTCCCCAGTTCTTGTCCGCATAACCGTAGCAGCGGTCCGGATAGACGGAATAGGTCACGCCGTTTGCCTTCACGGTCCCGCTGTAGAGCGTCTTCATTCCCTCTGCGTGCCAGTACATGGCAAAGGCCTTAAGCCGCCGGAAAAATCCCCCCGCACCGTATCCGACATTGAACGGGATCATCTTATGCAGTTTCAGATCCCATTCCATGGAACCGGAGCCGCACATCCATTCCGGGTGCTCATCCGCATCTTTGGATGAGATCTCTACAGATCCGCGCAGCTCATATTCTCCGGCAAAGCAGTCGTCTGCTTCCAGGCTGTAAGGAGCTCTTTTGTGAATCTTTACATTCTCCCATCCGAAGTAGCGGTGGAGTTGAACGGCATCGCTGCCCCACCATCCCGCTTTCACCATGACATAGGACGGTTTTTTTCCGGTCAGCAGATTGTAGGCATCCTGTCCCAGAACGGGGTCCTTGCCGCCAAGTTCCGGGTTACAGGTAAAGTATTCGATAAAAAACGGCTTCTCCTCACCTGTAGCGTCATTGACGGCGGTGAAGGAATGCCACCACCAGTCATAACCCTCATCGGCAAAGGAACCGTTCAGCATGAATCCGTCTCGTTTTTTGTCCTGTTTTGCAAACATAAACTTCTCCCCTGTTACATAGATGAACCTATTATAACATATCATAGTGCCCGTTGCGTTTCTATGTTATAATAAAATGATGCAATGTGCGCGGAAATCCGTTACGGATCTCCGTGATCCGTTGCAAAAGACAGGTAAGTCGAGAGGAGAGACCGACATGGCACGAAGACGCATGGGAGACCGTCGTGACGGAAGGCTGCTCAGGGAACTGGATTCCCTGCATTTCGTTACCGGCGTGATCTATCCGAACCGCTGCGACAATGAGGCTTATATCACGGAACGCATCGATCTGACAAACATCAATGCGTATCTGGAGAAGAAGAATGCCGGAAACGACGATTACAAATACAATCTGTTCCAGCTGATCGTAACGTCGCTGGTCCGGACACTGACGCTTCGTCCGAAAATGAACCGTTTCATCGTAAACGGAAATTTCTACCAGAGAAATGAAGTGTCGGCCGCTTTTGTGGTCAAGAAACAGTTTTCCGATCACGGGGCGGAGGCGCTGGCTTTTCTGCATATGAAGGATACGGACAACCTGGATACGGTTCACCGGTATATCAAAGACCAGGTCATGGAATGCAGGTCGGATAAAGTGGACAGTTCCACGGATTCCATGGATATGTTCAACCGCATCCCGCGCTTTATTTCCAAAGCGGCGCTGCACTTTGTCATGTGGCTCGACAAACACGGTGGGGTTCCGCCCTCGCTGGTGGAACCGGACCATTATTATTCTTCCGTTGTGATCTCGAACCTCGGCTCCATTAAGTTAAAGAGCGGCTATCATCATCTGACGAACTGGGGAACGTGCTCCATGATCGTACTGATCGGTGAGATCAAAAAAAGACCTTTCTTTGATGAAGACGGCAACATGGAAATGCGCCCGAGCGTCGATCTGGGCGTGACGATAGATGAACGTCTGGCGGACGGATACTATTACAGCAGAAGTATGAGGCTGATCCGCAAACTGCTGGAGCAGCCGGAACTGCTGGAGCAGCCGCTGCACAGCGAGATCGAGATCTGATCATACGAAACGGGAGGCATGAAAATGGCTGAGAAAACAGTAAAGACTCCATGGAAAGATCATCTGGGTGCCGTACCCTTTACACTGGATTATTTTCAGGGTTCGATGTATGAGGCGGTTGAAAAGGTCGCAGAGCAGTATCCGAAGTATATTGCCTTTGACTTTATGGGAAAATCAACCACATACAGGGAACTGATCGAAAACATACAGAAGTGCGCGAGGTCTCTTCGGACCATCGGCGTTCGCGAGGACGACAGGGTTACGATCGCCATGCCGAACTGCCCGCAGGCGATCTACATGCTCTATGCCGTCAACCTGATCGGCGCGGTGGCCAACATGGTGCATCCGCTTTCCAGTGAAGCGGAACTGGAATTTTATCTGAATGAATCGAATTCCGTTACTGTGGTCACGCTGGACCAGTTTTACGGGAAATTCGAGGCGATCAGGCAGAACACACACCTTGTGAATGTGATCATCGCGAGCATCAAGGACGCGTTGTCCAAACCGATGCGTGCCGGATATATGCTGACAGAAGGCCGCAAGATGAAAAAGATTCCCGACAGCGCGCCGGTCATCCGCTGGGCTGAGTTCATGCGGCTCAATAAGGCCTGCTTCTGGCAGCGTCAGGTAAAGCGGGCATATGATGATCCTGCCGCCATTCTGTATTCGGGCGGTACGACCGGAACGACAAAGGGAATATTACTGACAAACGGAAATTTCAACGCGCTGAGCCAGCAGATCGTTGCCGCCAATCCGATGTTCCGTCCCGGAGACCGGATGCTTTCGGCCATGCCGCTGTTCCACGGTTTCGGACTGGGTGTCTGCATCCATTCGATGCTTGCAAGCGGTGGACGCTGCGTTCTGGTTCCGCGTTTCACGGCGCAGAGTTATTCGAAGCTGATCGTGAAGTATAAATGTAACTTTATCGCAGGCGTGCCGACGCTGTTTGAGGCACTGCTCAGGCTGCCCAGCATGGACAAGGCCAATCTGCAGAGCCTGAAAGGTGTTTTCTCCGGCGGTGATTCACTGTCTGTGGAACTGAAGAAGAAACTGGACAAGTTCCTGTATGATCACGGATCGGTCGTTCAGGTGCGCGAGGGTTACGGCACAACGGAAACCGTAACGGCCTGCTGTCTGACTCCGCCGCATATGTTCAAGGAGGGCAGCATCGGACTGCCGTTCCCGGACACGTTCATCAAGATCGTCAAACCGGATACGGATGAAGAACTGCCTTACGGAGAAGAAGGCGAGATACTTCTGGCCGGACCTACTGTCATGCGGGAATACATCAATCAGCCGGAAGAGACGGCCAAAACGCTCAGGAAGCATGACGACGGCCTGACCTGGGTATACACGGGCGATCTTGGAACGATGGATCCGGAAGGGTTTATCTACTTCAAGGGACGCAACAAGCGTATGATCATCACCTCGGGATACAATGTATATCCGGCGCAGCTGGAGAACATTTTTGATGCGCACGAGAAGGTATCCATGAGCTGTGTGATCGGCGTACCGGATTCGCTGAAGATGCAGCGCGTGAAGGTGTTCGTGGTTCCGGCGCTCGGGATCGAACCTACGGATGAACTGCGCGCGGAGCTTCTTGCGTATGCGTCGAAGCATATCGCGAAATATGCAATGCCGAAAGAACTGGAATTTCGGGAAAGCCTGCCGAAGACACTTGTGGGGAAAGTGGCTTACCGGAAATTGGAAGAGGAAGAACTGGAAAAAAGCAGAAAACAGGAATAAGAGTAAGGGGAACATGAGAGGATTGATCAAGGGGAAAAAGATCGGGATCATGATGCTGATCATGGTGCTTTTTGTACAGACAGCCGTACTGCCTGCCGCGGAGGTTCATGCGCAGGAAGATGCGCCTGTCATCATCGCCATGACCGCACCGGCGGAAGAACAGGAACAGCCGGGAGAAGACGAAAATCCCGAAGATAACACAAAGACCGGTACGGAAGAGAACACAGCTTCCGGCCGGGAAACGGAAGAGAAGCCGGATCCTGAGGCGGGTTCTTTAGAGGAGCAGACGGGGGAAGAAAATCCGATCCCGGAAGAGGAAGAACTCCTTAGCGGAGAAGATGAGCCGGAAGAAGCGGAAGAAGCGGATGATAATACCCGCATCGCAAAGCTGATCGAAGAACGCGCGGATGAGATAGAACAGGCGGAGTATGATTTTGCGGAACTCGCGTGGCAGAAAGCGGTCATGGCGGTCGTTTATCTGACGGATGCCTGTCCTGTCTATACGGAGCCCGACCGTGCATCGGAACTCGTCACGGAACTGGACAGTGCTTCCACGATCTACATGGATGCGGTCAGGATCACGGAGAACGGGCTGTTCTATTACGGCGGATTCTTTATCGGCCAGGATTATCTGGAAGGGTATGTTACACCGGACTTTCTGATCCATGCCGATGAAGACTGGACTGCCTGGGAGGAAACCTATGCGGACCTGTTAAGGGATCTGTACGGCGATCTGCCCGATGAGGAGGAAAGACTCGGGGCAGGTACGGGATATGCGGATGTCATGCAGTTTCCCGCGGGATATCAGGCTTCGCTCAACAAGCTCAAAAACGCCCATCCGAACTGGACATTCGTGCCGTTGAAAACAGGGCTTGATTTTAACGAAGCCGTTGCCGAAGAAATGGGCAACAAGAGCTGGATCTATATCAATGACTCCAATATCGAAAAGGGGTTTGTCGGTAAGGCGACCGGACAGGGCAAGTGGGCCTACGCGACGGAGGCGGGAGTCTCGTATTATATGGATCCCAGAAACTTCCTGACGGAGGGCTATATCTTCCAGTTTGAGCAGTTGACCTTCAACAGTTCCTGCCACACCGTCGATGCGATCCAGAGTTTCTTAAACGGTACATTCATGAAGGGCGTGCTGCCGGATCAGACTTCCAAGTCCTATGCGCAGGCATTTTACGAGATCGGCAGGGCGCAGGGTGTCAGTCCGACACACCTTGCGACCAGGGTCTATCAGGAGCAGGGAGCAGGAACTTCGCCGCTGATCTCCGGGAACTGGAGCGGAGAAAACGGTGCATATAAAGGCTATTATAACTACTTCAATGTCGGAGCCAGCGGGTCGACCGACGCGCAGGTTATTCTAAGCGGTCTGAAATACGCCAAACAGAAAGGGTGGAACACACGATATAAGTCTCTTAAAGGCGGTGCGGAGACGATCGGAAACGGCTATATCAAAAAGGGACAGGACACGGGGTATCTGCAGAAGTTCAATGTGAATCCCAATGCCGAAAATCAGGTCTATACGCATCAGTATATGCAGAACATCCAGGCGCCTGCGTCGGAATCCCTTAATACCAGAAAAGTGTATGCCGATGCCGGTGCGCTGAAGTCGAATTTTATCTTTAAGATCCCGGTCTACAGCAACATGCCGGGCCTGCGGATCAACAAGGCAAAAGCAACCATCAATGTGGGAGATACACTGCAACTGGTTGTTTCCGTAAACGGGACCGCGCTGGAGGGTTCCGAGGCAAGCTGGAGGTCAAGTGATCCGGGAGTAGCCACTGTCTCAAACGGGACAGTTACCGCGATCAATCCCGGGAGCACCGTGATCACGGCGGCTTACGACGGTAACGAAGTAATCTGCAACATCACGGTCAAAAGCCCGATCCGCAACATCTATCTGGACCATACATCGGATGTCATGCGACGGACCGATACGATCGTGGAAAACGGAACAGGGCTTACGGCGGAACAGAAAAAAGCCAATCACGATCAGTTGCAGTTGAGTGTCACCTACGAGCCGGTGAACACGACGGATGAGAAAAGCGTAACCTGGGTATCCGGCAACAATAAGGTCGCAACGGTGGATGCAAGCGGTCTGGTAAAAGCTGTCGGAGCCGGGACGTGTGTGATCACAGCCAAGGCAAAATCAAACGCCGCGGTTACGGCAACCTGTGAGATCACTGTCATCGCACCGGTTTATAAAGTCGAGCTGACCGATCCTGCCGGGACGGAACTGCTCATGGGACAGAGCAGGAATCTGGTATTGGAATACTGGCCAAAAGATACCACGAGCGATACAAAGATCGCATGGGAAAGCAACAAACCGCTGATCGCGGGTGTTGATAACGGAACCGTTTCCGCACTTTCGGAAGGAAGCGCGACAATAAAGGCAACGCTTGCCGGCTATTCGGACAGCATTTCCGTTACGGTCACGGGTGCATCGATCGTGATCCACGGAGGTGAAACGCTGACGGATATCAGAACGGTCAATGGTCTGTCCTGCGGAAGAACGGCAGGAGAACAATTTGAAGAAAAGGGACTGGAGTGGCCGAAGGATCCCGAGATCAACGGGAAAGCCTTCCTCGGATGGTACTCCGGTACCAACGGAACCGGTTCCCGAATCGGCCCCGATACCGTAATCACACAGCGCGAACTGCACATGTATCCGCATTTTGAGGAAACGGGAAGAGGGTTCTATGTCGTTCCGATCGGGGATCAGACATACACCGGCTCCGCGATCCGTCCACCGGTCAGGGTTTATGACAGCATTGATTATGCAGAGGGAAATGAGACCACCGAACTGGTTGAAGGAAAGGACTATACTGTCACCTATGCCAACAATGTAAAAGTGGATGCGGCCGGTGCAACGCGTGTTCCGACAGTGAGCGTCAGAGGCAAAGGGAACTATTCCGGTACGGAAAAAGTCACGTTCCATATCGTTGCCAAAGCGCTCACCGACCATGATGTGAAAGCATCGGCGGTCACGGCTGCCTATACCGGAAAGGCGATCAAAGGCAGTCCCATTGTTACATGCGACGGCAGGCAGTTAAAGGTCGGCACGGATTATACCCTGCAATACCCGCAGACCGGAAAGGGAGCATATGTCAGTCCCGGTGTTTATCCGGTAACAATAACCGGTAAAGGCGGCTATACGGGATCGATCACGACGTATGAGACGATCACGAGCCTTGTTCTTCTTTCACCGGCGATGGTCGGGAAAATACCCAACCAGACTTATACAGGCGGGCCGCTCACGCCGATGCCTGTCCTGACGTATAAAAAAGCTGCAATCCCGACAGATAAATATACGGTATCGTATTTAAACAATACAAAGATCGGTACAGCCACGGTTGTTATAACCGCAGTTGAGGGGAGCGGTTATACCGGAAGCTGCACCAAAAACTTTACGATCACAGGAACGGCGATCTCCAAGGCAAAGGTCATGAATCTCGGCGCCAGAACATACGGCCCGGATGTGAAACCGGACTTTGCCGGCACGCGCGATCCGGATCATGCGTATGTGGAACTCAACGGACAGGTGCTGCAATACAGTCCGGACGGGATCACCGGGGATTATACGGTTTCCTATAAGAATACGGAAAAGGCCGGGAACGCCACCGTCATCGTGACGGGGATCAACGGATATTCCGGTTCCCTGAAGGCCGTTTACAGGATCTGGCAATATGACATTCAGGCAGATCCGGACAGGATCCGTATGACGTATCATACGGTCGAAAACCCGGCTGCCGAGATCCCGGTTACGGATATCTCACAGATCGTCTGTCAGTATGCAAAAGGCTGCGCGGCACCGGTCATCACCCTGTGGGATCACGCTTTTGATGCAGGATCGCCAAAGGCCCTGCAGGCGGGAACGGACTACAGGATCGCTCTGGCAAATACTTCCGTTCTGACCGATACGGATCCGCAGCCTGCAAAGCTTCCAACGCTGACCATCATCGGACGCGGCAATTACAAAGGCAGGATCACCGGAAACTACCGGATCGAAACGAGCGTATTCTCTGATGCCAAGATCTCGATCAAAGCGCCCGATAAGGTTTATGCGGCTGCAAAAGGCGCCTGGAAATCGGTTCCGGTACTGACGGATGCGAACGGCAAGGTGTTAAAGGCCGGAACGGATTATACCGATATAAAATATACATATGCGTATCTTACGGATCCCACGGTTGAGCGTTACAGATCCACGCCGGAAGAACGATCGGCCGGTGATGATGTGGGACAAAATGACATTCCCGGAGCCGGTACCGTGATCTCCGTGAGCGTGACCGGAAAGGGCAGGTATGAGCAGACACAGATCTCTGCAACATACCGGATCGTCAAAGCAAGTCTTACAAACGCAAAATACCGGATCACCGGCAAGAAATACGATAACGGGCACGAACTGAAACTGACGGAAGAAGATATCGTATTTGTCAGAGTCGGAAGGACAGACCTTACATACGGAACGGATTATGTGATCGATGATGCGACATATGTTTATCCGGCCGGCTGGGGCGCAGGTACCGTTAAAGTCATCCTGCGCGCAACGGAAGACGGCAACTACGGCGGATATAAAGAGATAAGTTACACGATAGGATCCAAGCTCCTTGCATGGATCAAAGAGCATCTATGAGAAAAATGATACAGAGAAAACTACGCAGGATCACGGCACTTCTGATGATCGTCACGCTGTTCATGGGAATGAACGGGGTGACTGTTTCTGCTGCGGATCCTGTGGAGCAGGACATTGTGAGCGAGGCGGAAAGCAACGCGGCACTTACGGACCTGTTGCAGGAAAGCGATCCTGCGGAAATTGATTCTGAAGAAGATCAGGAGACCGATGGTGAGATACCTGAAACTGAGTCGGAACCTGTAGAAGAAGGAACGGAAGAAGAACCTGAAATAGCCGGTGAGCCGGAAATACCGGATGAGATGCCGTCTGATGCAGATGCGGATGATGCGGAGAATACAATTGAAAGTGAAGAATTGAACGCGTATGGAGAAGATGAGCTGGATCCGGATCTCGACGCGGACCCGGATGAAGAATACTATGAATCGGATACGCTGATCCCTGATATCGAAGACGACGGAACGTGGCTGAACTCTTATAAACTGCCCGGGCTGTCGTATGCGGCTTCGGTAAAACTGCTGCGTTCTGCACCGATGCCTGCAAAATACGATGCCAGAGATGATCATGCGGTCTCTGCTGTTAAGGATCAGGCCGGGTGGGGTGCGTGCTGGGCCTTTCAGGCAGTGTCTGCTGCGGAATCGTCCGTGATCATGAGCGGTGGCGCGGAACCGGATCTGTCGGAACTGCAGCTTGTGGAATTTGCCTATAACGGACCCAGAAATGGCGGCGCGGCCACAGACATACAAAACATCCATTCGGAACGCGGGAATACGGATGATGACATCACGACCGTGCATAATTCGAGTAAAGTAAATATCGGCGGAAACGGTCTGACGGCTATGCTGGCCATGAGTCGATGGACCGGACTCGGTGCGGAGAGCCTGGACGAAACCATGACTTATGACGTCGCAAGGACGCGTGTTTCGGACGAGATGGGAGCGATCCCGAATGAGTTTGCTTTTCAGGATCAGGTTCATCTGACAAACGGCTATATGATCCCACTTTCCGAACGCGATGCGGTCAAAAAAGCGATCATGGATCACGGTTCCTGCGGGATCGATATCTACTCGGACAGCAACTACTATACCACGAAAGACAGGAAGTACGACAATTATAAATATAAGAAAGACGGTAAAGAAGAGTTCTGCTTGTATGACAACGAACATGTGGTGAAACGTAACCATGCGGTATCCGTTGTCGGCTGGGATGATAACTTTAAGAGGTTGTTCTTCTGCAATACGAAACATAACATGGCGCTTATATATGCATATGCACAGGAACACCCCGGATTTGACATACAGCAGATCGAAGAATACACGGATCTGATCGACACGCTGGCTTTGCCTAAATATGACGGTGCATGGCTGGTAAAAAACAGTTATGGTTCTGATTGGGGCGATCAGGGCTATCTGTGGATCTCCTATGAGAACGGGGCGTTTCTGGATCCTGACTATATCCAGACAATTAAGGTCTTTGAGTTTGATAATGCCGATAATTATGATCATATTTATCAGTATGACGGCACTGTGGGGCAAAAAGCTTATGCAGCAAATCACGTGGCCGTCAGATATCATGCCGGCTCTGCTTATGAGGAATTGCGCGCTGCAGGGATCGCGCTGCAAAGCCGGGGTGTCAGCTATACGATCTCCGTTTATACAAATTTGACGGATCCGTCCAAACCGCAGTCCGG
>JAGCXZ010000165.1 GCA_017961065.1 Lachnospiraceae bacterium | reverse complement strand
TCAGTTCTCCGACGGGAAGGTCCAGCGCAGCGTCCGCCAGTTCCGCGTATGGGCGAATTTTCTCCTGCAGGTCCGGATCCGGCAGGTAGTTGTAGAGGTCCAGGTTTTCCGTTTCAGCAAGCTCACAGATCAGCCCGCCCCGCTTATCCTCCGAAAGGCGGAAGACTGTCCTGGTCAGTGTCTGGCCGCCGCCGTTGACGATGAGCACATCACGGCCCGACCGATCCGTGGCGGTCGTGCAGGAATAGCTGGTGGAATGGTCGTGACCCAGGATCAGCAAATCGATCCCTTCCGTGTTCCGGATGATGCGCAAGCCCTGATTCTCGGAATTGACGCCGAACATCAGCGTTTCGCCATCGTCTCCCAGACCTCCGTGATAGGATACGATGATGACTTCACATCCATCCTCGCGCATCCGTGCGATCCAGCGGGCAGCCTCCTGCGCCTGGTCATAGTCCGGGTTGTCCGGATGAGCGAACATGATCCCCGGGTAATTGACAGGAATATCCCACCGGGTGATATCGTTGTTTTCAAGCCCCAGCACGCCGACCTTATGCGTGTGCCCGTTGACCGTCACCTCGCGGATGATGTAGGTTCCGAAGGCGTTTTCGCCCCGCTGATGAACGCCGTCCGATCCGTCAAAGTAAGCGTTGGCGGCCAGCACACGTACGCCGCTTTCTTCCAGGCTGGCATATGTCCTGCGCATGGTCGTCCACGGGTAATTGAATTCATGGTTGCCCAGAACCAGGGCGTCGTATCCTATCTCCGTCAGGCACAGCGCCATTGCCTCCGGCTCGTCATCGGGGTGGCCGGCGCGCAGCAGATGCTCTTCGGATATGGGCGTGCCCTGGAAGAGATCTCCGTTGTCGATCAGGATGACCTGATCCGGTCCGTAAGCCTCGCGGATCTGCTGCACGGCGGTCGAGACACGGAGCATGTTCTGTGTCACGCTGCCTTCGGTCAGCAGATTGGTTTCCCAGCATTTTCCGTGCATATCCGTCGTGGACAGCACCACCAGCTCGGTTGAGGCGTCCTCCGCATACGCTGCCATTGAGAGGCAAACACACAACAGCGCAATACAGGCGATGAAACTGAATCCCGATACTCTGTATTTCATTTTCGAACCTCCCTGTTCCGCTTATGCTGTTATAACCCGCAAGCAATCTGCCGCAGGCAAATTCCGATTTGTCGATCGTAAACAAAATCAAAATATACCTTCCGAGATTCCTTACAAATGGGTATCCAGTCTATTTGGAATTATTATTGGTTGCTTTCATCATGATATAGGAAGTAATACCACTTTTGTAAAAATCTTTCAACTTACCAACGCATTGATATCCCAGAGATTCGTAAAGTTTCCTTGCTTGTTGATTAAAGTCATCCACAGTGAGAAAGTATTTTGTTGAAGAATAATCAGAAGAGTTCTCTTCAAAATATTTGATTAACTGTTTCCCAATTCCAAGATTTCTGCATTCTTCTTTCACCGCCAATATGTGAAGATAGGGATAGCTGCCAAAAACGCCTTTGGGCATAAAATACATAAATCCCAGACAATCCCCATGATCATTCAGTGCGACAAACAACTCGCGCTGCGCCAATGCATGTAACAGTAAATCTGCAGCTTTTTGATAATTGCTGAAGTAGATAGTCCCCAGCCCTGTGTTTTGCAATATGTTTACGCAGAAAATAACGTGTTTCTCTTCTGCCTCTTTTATTACAATGTTCATCCGTATCACCGCCAAATCCAATCCGCTGATCGAAATATATCTTTCCGATTTTCCGGCTCATCGCCTTCGAATTGGAAAAAACATATAATCCTTCCCGGTCAGGGGACAGGAATAATCATACACAGCTCCTGCAAGCGGAATGCTGTTCTCTTTCATATATTGCCACATTTCTGAAAAAGTGTTGTCCCCCTCGCGTTCAACCACAAGATAGTCGTATGCCGGAAGCACCCACTTGACCCATCCTTCGGGAGCTTCGGCATCATCCCTGCATTCCGCTCCTGCCAGATAAAGGCCCCTGTTGAAATCATCCCACGGTTTAAAGGAACGGGAAAAGTCAGTCATGGCTCCCCATATACCGACGAGATTGCCGGATTCGTCTCTTTTGGCCAGGTCGGAGATCTCATCAAAATGGATGTTAGCATCCTGCCAAAGTCTTTGAATGAAACCGTCTCCGTCCCGGGTTGATCCTTCTTTTCCGATCACCACAAATGAATCTTTGGTTCTTGTCTCAATCTTCATCGTCCTTATACCTCCTTCGATGAATTGATCATATCAGATCATCTGCAATGAAGCCCGATTTTTTTTGCCCGGATCTGTCTGATAGGAAGGAGAGCCGGCAAGTGACTAATTATGTCATAGCCGTGAAACGGGAATTTTCATTATAGTCGCTTTATCATCATGTATTCGTTCACAAAAGTACCATCCTTCATTCGTATGGCATCGGGTTTTACACCGGTGATACGAAATCCCATTTTTTCATATAATCCCCGCGCCCTGTCGTTTCCTTCTATGAAATCAAGCTCGATCTGACGGATTCCACCACGTTCACGGGCTGCCTGAAACAATTCCCCGAGCATTTTTGTTCCGATCCCAAGGTTCCAGAATTCCTTAAGAAGTGCGATGGCAATGGATGCCCTGTGCCGATCCTTCATGCCGGTGCGAAAAGATATCTGACAGTTACCGGCGATTCTTCCATCCACAATGCAGGCGATCATCAGTCCGTTCGCACTATTATAATCCGCATTAATAAAGGCTCTTTCCTGTTCGAGCGTAAAATCCGCAAATTCTTCCGGAAATGCCATCAGGTAGTCTGTCTCACCGGATGCTTTTCTGATGAATCGAAGCATTTCATCTGCATCATCTTCGCAGGGGCTTCGGAGCAATGCGGTTCGTCCATCTTTCAATTGAAATTCGGCTTCTTTGAAAATCACAGTTTTTCCCCTCCATAAACATCGATTTGTCGATCGTCGTTTATTTCAAAAATTTGTCCGTCTAAGTGGCTTCTTTTATCTGCATCATGATAGCATTTATCATTCTTCTGTGTCCATAGCTGAAAGGAGGTGACTGCGTGGCTGATCAGCAGTTCCTGGCGTCCTTCGGGGTCGATATCGATGAGTCCGGCGTTTCCCGCCTGCAGAAGATCCTGTCGGAGAACCGGACGCTGGCGGATTCTCC
>JAGCXZ010000164.1 GCA_017961065.1 Lachnospiraceae bacterium | reverse complement strand
TTAAGGGGCAGGCCTGCGTCAGTTCTTTGTATAAGAGCGCGGGACGCAGATTCGCAAAAAGGCCCAGTGCCTTGCGGATCCCCAGAAGTCCCGCTTCCGGTCTTAAATGCGGAGCAAGCTTATACCAGGGCGATGTGGAAGTATTGCCGCCGATCGAACCCATCAGAACGGCATCCGATGCCTTGGCTTCCGTTACGGTCTCATCCGGGAGCGGAACCCCCGTTTTGTCGATAGCGGCGCCGCCAAGAAGCAGATCCGTGTAAACGAATTCATGTCCGAATTTGGCAGCCACGCCGTCCAGAACCTTTCTTGCTTCCCTGACGATCTCAGGGCCGATCCCGTCTCCGGGAATGCACGCGATCCGATATTTCATAATCTGTCTCCTCACTCTGAATAAGCCGGGAGAGTCCCGACCATACAAATTCACGTTTTAACATACCGATGGTCAAATACGTCAAAACGTGAATTATGAAACGATACCATATAAGATGCAAATACTATGATTCCGAACCGGCCTTCTCGATCTGCGTGATCGCGGCTTTCTGCATCGGGATACGGCAGTTCTTGTTGTTACCGAATTCCACGATGACCGTGTCCTCATCCACATCGATCACAACGCCGTAGAAACCGCTCGATGTCAGGACGCTGTCTCCAGCCTCGAGTTCGGCCAGCATGTTCTTGATCCGGTTCTGTTCCTTCTTCTGCGGTCTGATCATCGTAAAGTAGAGAAAAGCACCGATGATCACGATCCAGCCGATCATCATGATGTAACCGGACATTCCGCCGGGCTGCTGCTCTGCAGCAGTCGTCAACCAAACGTTCATATATTATCCTCCAATCAATCATCTGTTATTTTGCAAAAAAACTCATCTCATCCATGATACACAAAAAAGAAGTGATCATCAAGTGTTTTTATACGGCGGGGTTCAATCGTTCCCCTGCTCCATTCTGCTCAGTTTGTCTTTCTTGTAAGCACTGAAACGGTGCTCTTCGATCGCCTGACGGATCTCTGCCATCATCGTGTTGTAAAAATACAGATTATGCAGAACGCAGAGCCGCATGCCGAGCATCTCTTTGGCTTTCAGCAGATGCCTGATGTAGGCACGCGAGTAGGTACGACAGGTCGGACAGTTGCATCCTTCCTCGATCGGACGGTCGTCCAGCTCGTATTTGGCGTTAAAGAGATTGATCTTGCCGTAGTTGGTGTAAAGATGCGCATGTCTTCCGTTTCTGGTCGGATAGACGCAGTCAAAGAAATCCACGCCTCTTTCCACGCCTTCCAGGATGTTTGCCGGCGTACCGACACCCATCAGGTAAGTCGGCTTGTTCTGCGGCAGATAGGGCACAACGGATTCCAGGATCCTGTACATCTCCTCGTGGGTCTCCCCGACGGCCAGACCGCCGATCGCGTACCCGTCAAGATCCAGTTCCGTGATCTGTTTGGCATGCTCGATCCGGATATCGTCATAGACCGCTCCCTGATTGATCCCGAAGAGCATCTGATCTTTGTTGATCGTATCTTCCAGCCCGTTCAGCCTGTCCATTTCCGTTTTGCAGCGTTTCAGCCACCTCGTCGTGCGGTCCACACTGTCCTGCACATAGGCTCTGTCCGCTCTTGAACTCGGACACTCATCAAATGCCATGGCGATCGTGGAAGCCAGATTGGACTGGATCTGCATGCTCTCCTCCGGCCCCATGAAGATCTTGCGGCCGTCCACATGCGAGTGAAAGGATACGCCCTCTTCCTTGATCTTTCGCAGCGAACTTAAGGAAAAGACCTGAAATCCGCCGGAATCCGTCAGGATCGGTCTGTCCCAGGCCATGAACTTATGGAGTCCGCCAAGCTGTTTGACCACCTGATCCCCGGGTCTTACATGGAGATGATAGGTATTGCTCAGTTCCACCTGGCAGCCGACTTCTTTGAGATCCAGCGAGGATACGGCGCCCTTGATCGCTGCCGCCGTACCGACATTCATGAAGACCGGTGTCTGGATCACACCGTGAACCGTATGAAATTCTGCGCGTTTCGCGTTATTTTCCGTTGTAATGATACGATACATATCCGTTTATTCCCGATTCTGCCGCCGGTCCCCGACCGTCCCGTAATGTGCTCTTTTCTGCGCATACATCTGCCGGTCGGCGCGGACAAAGACATTCTGATAATCCCAATCCTTCTCTTTATGATAGACGGCATAGCCCTTTGAAACCGAAAGACTGATCTCTCCGCTGACGGGCGGAACCTCATCGACCAGTTTATCAAATGAATCGATCCGTTCCTGCATGCCGTTTTCATCCGTATTCATGATCACGACGAATTCATCCCCGCCGATCCGGAAGATGTGCTCGCCCGCGAACGTGGTCTTTAAGATATCCGCCGCTTTAAGGATGATCCTGTCGCCGTTCTCATGTCCCTCGGCATCATTGATCCTCTTCAGGCCGTTGACGTCAAACATGGCAACCGCAAAAGAAGCTTTTCCGTTCTTGATCTGTTCATCGATCTCATTGACATATTCCCAATATGCGTTTCTGTTCTCAAGGCCGGTCAGACCGTCCCGGTATGCCTTGATCCTGACGAAACTGATCTGCCTGCCAAGGCCTTTCTGCAGGGTGCGGACCTTATTACTCAATGTCGAGATCTCATCATATGCGACATCATCATCCGTTTCCTCTTCATGCAGCAGTTTGGTCGTATCGGCCAGGACGGATTCGTCCGCCAGCTCCTTGGCCATCATCTCGATCCCGTCGGATAAACTGTTCAATTCATCATAAAGCCTTAAGAAACGTTTCCTGAACTGCGAGGCGATCAGAAGAACGATCGCCGTTCCGAACAAAAGCGTCATCAGACTGATCAGCAGCGTTGTCCGGATCTGACGGGAAATCTGTTCATCGTACCAGTCGGCGGCAAAATCAACCGCAACGATCCCGCCGACCTTCCCCTTCGAGTCAAAAACGGGGGAATATGCGCTGTAAAACCGTCCCCACCTGTCAACATAGGGTTCGCTGTCAACGGCGGGTGTCCCGAGACTGGCGGTATAGAGGGCATCCGTATAGACGATCGGCTCACCGAATTCGCCCGGATCCTCTACGGTGGGATCAACGGAGAAAACAAACTCCTTATTCCCCAGATCCCGGATACAATAGATATATTTCAGATCAATATGATCCTGATAATATGTCAGTGTCTTGAGGATCTGTTTATATTCTTCCGTATCCGCATCCTCTGCGCTGATCTGCTCCAAGGCGTCTCCGTCCAGCATGGATGCGGCCGTATTGGAGATGTCGAGCATCCTGCTCCTGATCAGTTCCCGCATGGAATTACTGGACTGTCTGGTCAGAATGACACCGAGTATCGCATTGATCAAAAGCAGGAAAAAGCAGAACGTGATCGAATATAAGGTTGTCCTGCTGATCTTTCTTTCCACTTTATTCATTGTAACGTCTGACCTGTTTCCTGTTTTTTCATAAAAGCGTCCTCTCCGGCCCGCCGGGTCAGAGAGGACAGCTTTGGATCTTTCATCATTCAGCCGGATCAGTAATTCTCGGCATGAACTTCAAAATAACTCTGCGGATGCGCGCATACCGGGCAGACATCCGGAGCCTGCGTGCCGACTACGATATGACCGCAGTTGCGGCATTCCCAAACCTTAACCTCGCTCTTCTTGAAGACTTCCTGTGCCTCAACGTTCTTCAGCAGCGCGCGGTAGCGTTCCTCATGCTTCTTCTCGATCGCGGCAACGCCCCTGAACTTCTCTGCGAGTTCCTTGAAGCCTTCCTTTTCGGCGGTCTCGGCAAACTCTACATACATGTCGGTCCACTCATAGTTCTCACCGTCTGCAGCAGCAGCCAGGTTCTCGGCCGTGGAGCCGATCCCGTTGAGTTCCTTGAACCAGAGTTTCGCATGCTCCTTCTCATTGTCAGCCGTCTGTAAGAACAGCGCCGCGATCTGCTCGAAGCCTTCCTTTTTCGCCTTGGAAGCGAAGTAGGTATATTTGTTCCTTGCCTGGGATTCTCCTGCAAAAGCAGCCTCTAGATTCTTCTCCGTCTGTGTACCGGA
>JAGCXZ010000163.1 GCA_017961065.1 Lachnospiraceae bacterium | reverse complement strand
CCCAAGGCGATCCGCCTGATCGTGACCTTCTCGTTTGTCAGCCTTGCCTGGGTTTACTTCAGGGCGCCCGATCTGCCGTCGGCACACGCGTTTTTCCGCCAGCTGTTCACCGGCGGGTTTGTTCCCGTCAACATTGAATTCATCGCTGCGGCAACGCCTGCCGAGCTGAACATCATACAGTGGATCGTCCTGCGCTTTACAGGTCTTTCCACGTATTACACCGGAATGGTCCTCGTCCTGCTCTTCCTGTTCTTTACGGTCTTTGCTTCGATCGGCATGAAGAATACGGATGAGCGGACCAAAGACTTTAAGCCGTCGGGCCGTCTTGCGGCAGCAACGACCGCCTTACTTGTATTTTCGATACTCTCTCTTTCCGAGATTTCCAAATTCATCTACGTGAATTTCTGATCAGGGGAAAACATGAACGCAAAACAGTACAGCATCCGCACAATCGCATATACGGTTTCAGCTCTGGTGCTCATCGCGGCCCTTGTGGTCCTGATCGATCCCTTTCTGCACTATCACGCACCGGTCGGGAACCTGCAGGCCGTGGAGACGGACGAGCGCTCTTCCATGATCGGTGTTGCCTCGAATCTGCACTATGAAACGGCGCTGATCGGTTCCTCCATGAGTGAGAACTTTGTCGCGTCCTGGTTTGATGACGGCGTCTTTGGCGAATCGAGCGTTAAGATCTGCCTGCAGGGAGCGCATTTTTCGGATTATGCCATCATACTCGATGAAGTATGCTCCCATCCGGAAGTAAAGAATATCGTCTTCAGTCTGGACAACTATCTTCTGATGAACAACCCGGACAACTACCCGGTCACGATCCCTTCCTATCTGTCCAATACGGATCTGATCGATGACAGTTACTATGTCTGGAACAAATCCGTATTGCTGGAATACATTCCGAAGTTTTTGATCAACAATAAGGTTGAAAGTGCTGACAGTGCTTATGTATGGGCCGATGACTATGATTTTTCCCAATATATAGCGCGCAATGTCTATAACGGACAGCGCGTTCTCGTGCCGGAAGAAGAAAAGCCTTTTGACACCTATTTCACTTTTGCCGACAGATTTCTGGATGATATGCGGCCGTACCTGGAGAAGCGTCCTGACATCAGCTTTTATTTCTACGCGAGTCCTTACAGCATCTTCTATTGGGATGACTGCGTCAGACACGGGAATCTGACAGCGGAGATCTGCACGCTGGAGCGCGTTTACAAGCAGCTCCTGTCCTACGATAACGTCCGCATCTTCTATTTTCAGGATGATTTCGATCTGATCACCGATCTGGATCATTACCGGGACTATTCACACTTTGACCAGTCCGTCAATCACTATATGTACGAATGCATGCGCGACGGCAAAAAAGAAGTGTCGCAGAATGATTACTACGACACTTTGCTTGCAATGTATGATTTTGCGCACGACTTCGACTATGAGCCGATGTTCCATTAATCCCAGAGCACTTCCGGATATACTCCCTGATCCTTCAGTTTCCTGATACTGGACTGCACAAACGGCTTGTCTTCCTGATAGGTTACGCCAAACCACTGGTCTTCCGACTTTAACACCTTGACTTCCGCCTTGTTCTCCTTGAGCAGTTCATCCACAACGAACGGCAGGAAGAACTCGGATTTCAGCGGATTGGCCGGTACGCTCTTCTCAAAGAAAGCCGCGAAGCGGTTTTTCGTTTCCTTCAGAAAACTCTCGGTAAATCCCCACATGTTCATTGATACGGTACTGTCGGCAGCGATCGGCAGATAATGTTCCTTATCCTCCGTATATACAACGCCGTTTTCCGTCTTCATGATCGTTGTTCTCTCAACGATATCCGTCAGATAACTGTCCGCATCCGTTTCGCAGACACCGCGGGAAACGGAACCGTTCTCCGTAAGCGTCTTCTCAAGCGAATAGCCGACCATCGCATAGTGGTACTTGTCCCCGTCCGTATGCGTCATCAGGTAATCATAGATCAGTTTGAACGCGGTCCTTCCGTAAAAATCATCCGCGTTGATCACCGCAAAAGGCGCATCGATCAGGTCCGCCGCGCTGAGTACGGCATGTGCGGTACCCCAGGGTTTCACTCTGCCTTCCGGCACGCTGTAACCTTCCGGGATCGTATCCATTTCCTGATACGCATAGAGGATCTCTGCCCTGCTGCCGATCCTGTCGCTGATCACTGCTCTGAAATCCGCCTCATGCTCCTTCTTGATGATAAAGATGATCTTTTCAAATCCTGCCTGCAGCGCGTCATAGATACTGAAATCAATGATCTTGTTGCCCTGATCGTCAACGGGATCGATCTGCTTCAGCCCGCCGTAACGGCTCCCCATTCCTGCTGCCATGATCACTAAAACCGGTTTCTTCATTGTAACCTCCTAATACGTTGTTTTGAATTTTTTGACAGGTTCGCAGGTTAAGTCTACACCCAACCGTTTGAATGTCTTGATATCCACTTCCGAAAGCATGACGGAAGTATGCACCTGACAGCCACGCAGCTTCGGCAGCTGTTCCATGGCGATCTTGGCGTTCTCATCCGTTAATGCCGCAAGAGAAAGCGCGATCAGCACCTCATCCGTATGCAATCTCGGATTCTTACCGCCAAGATATTTTACCTTCAGTTCCTGGATCGGCTCGATCGCAGCCGGAGAGATCAGATGCGTGTCATGGTCCACATTGCCCAGGTATTTTACCGCATTGAGCAGCAGCGCTGCCGATGCCCCGAGCAGATCCGTCGTTTTGGATGTGATGATATGATGATCGGCAAGTTCGATCGCGGCGGTTGGCACACCCAGTTTGGCGGCACGCTCATTGGCCGCAATGGTAACCGGTCTGTCATCGGTCGTAATCTTCGCCTGCTTCATGATCAGTTCGATCTTGTATGCTTCGTTTTCCGTTGCCTCTTCGTTGACAACGCGGTTCATGGTCGTATAATACCGACGGATGATCTCGGCTCTGGATGCCTCACAGCACGCCTCATCATCTATGATGCAGTTGCCGGCCATGTTGACGCCCATATCCGTGGGCGACTTGTAGATGCTCTCACCATAGATCCCCTCAAAGATCGCGCTCAGCACAGGGAAGATCTCGATATCCCTGTTGTAATTGACCGTTGTCTCCCCGTATGCCTCCAGATGGAACGGGTCGATCATGTTGATATCGTTTAAGTCCGCCGTAGCAGCTTCATATG
>JAGCXZ010000162.1 GCA_017961065.1 Lachnospiraceae bacterium | reverse complement strand
GTGCCCCGTCACCGTCAGGTCGGAAAACCCCATGCAGTCATATCTGATGAAGTCCGCTGCCTGCTTCTGAATCTCGGTCGACGGCACGCATTCCCCGATCACGTTATCGTGCCAGGCATCATAGGTTCCTCCCGTTCCGCGGAATACGACCGTTCCCGTTCCGCCGTCCGCCTTCCCCGCCGAATAACAGATCCCGCGCAGCTGCGGCTCGTTCACGATACGCGAAGGGTAAAGATCCAGAAAGGAATCCGGCATCCGGTCCATCCGGGTAAAAAGATCCGCCGTCTGTTTTCTGTCAAGCCCGCCGCCGATCCCGGCTGAGGCAACACTGTCTTCATCAAATCCGCCGTTCTTATTCCGGAAGCGGTCCAGCGATTCCCTAATGGTCATCGGATCCGTGCTGGCATCCATATAGGCATAGTTCGAAAGCAGTAATAATTCCTCTTCGCTCATGCTCTTCCCTATTGCTGCGCATACAGCATCCTGATCATCAGCTTGGCCCTGCCGACCATGATCACATCGGCGCTGTGCAGTTCCGTTTCGCTCAGGAGTTTCTCACCGTTTAAAAGCGTTCCCGTATCCGATTTCAGATCGCGGATAAAATAGCGTTCCCCGTGCTTTGCGATCTCGCAGTGCCTGTCGGAAACATCTTCGTCATGATCGATCATTACATCGGCTTCCGCCCTGTCCGATCCGATCACGATACGCTCGGATGCCGGCATATGAAAGAACCGCATCGGATCGTTTAAGTCTTCCAGCGTGATCTCCCGGATCCGCCTGACCCTGCTCTCAACATCCGGCTCCGCCTGTTTCCTTTTGGACCGTCCGAGATACCGGATCAGAACCAGCAGCAGCAAAATCACAGCCAGCACGCCCGTACAAAGCGCACCGTACAGGATGGCCCCGTGCTCCGCGCGCGTCAGGCTGCCGGCAGAGATCTCCTCTTCATAGGTTGCAAGGTTCTCCGGCTGTTCATATTCCTCACTGACCGCCGCGGTTTCAGCAGCGGTCTCATCTTCAGCCACCATCACATGCTCTTCTTCCTCTTCCTTTTCCGCACGCTCGATCGCTTTCTGCATGGCGGCAAAAACCTGCTCCGACAGTTTGCGTTCCACCTCCGCCTCGCTGTCCTCAAAATCGGTCGGAAAGAAAGCCCCGTGACTGATCCTTGCCATGGACGCGGCCGTGCGCAGCGGCATTTCATTCGTCTGCTGCGACAGCCCGATCACATAGAGCGGGTAGGCGCTCTCATTCAGTCTGAAATACACCTCTTCGATCGGATAGGTATCGGAGCCCGTACCCAGCCCGTCCGTAAAGACCAGGATACTTCGCATCGCAAAGTCGGCATCCCGCCAGTCATCAACCGTGTGCATCACCACATCCGGGAGGCAGGTGACTTTCTCCACATAAGTGATCTTGTCGACCGCATCCAGATAATCCTCCTTCGCGCTCCCGTAATTGACCAGCAGTTCGGTCTGCCCCGTATAGGTTGCCAGGGCAAAATCATACGTCCCGGGCGCGTTTTTGATCAGGTACTTGAGCGTTTCCTTTACGATCTCCCTGTTCCCGATGGATACCGATGCCGAATTGTCAACAAGGATCAATGTTTTATAACCGTGTTCCACGTTCCTGCCTCCCTTTCTGTCCGGACCGCCTATGCGATATCCGAAAGCAGCGCCGCGCTCTCCTGCGCGCTTGCGTCCTCTGCAGCCTGGTAGGTCCTTGCCATCTCATTGAGGTCGTTGACATGCTCCGTGATCATGCCGTTGATCCGCTGAATATCATCTTCAAGACCGTTAAACCTGCCGGTGTAACTCTCTGCGGCTTCTCCCTGCCAGATCCCTTTCAGGCTGTTCACGATCGAGATCGTCTCGGTCGTGAGAGATGCAATGCTCTGTCCCGCTTCCGCAAAAGCGTCTGCCGCCTGCATCAGTTGTTCGGGTGTGACTTTCAAATATCCTTCCATAACTTCCTCCTTAATTACTCCTCTTTAGTAGCTTCTCGTAGATGCGATCTGCGTGTTTTTCGCCTCCGCCTCCTCGTACTTGGCTGCTATGTTGAGCAGCGCCTGCACATACTGCGCGATCGCACCATGAAATGCATCCATCTGTCCCCTGTCCTTCATGAATGCGGCATGAAAGGCTTCGTTCGCGCTGCCTTCCCACATGCCTTTAAGCGCGGATTCCGACGCATCCAGTTCCTGCACATCACTCAGGAACCTGGCGTTCTGCTGCGTCAGTTCCTCGGCGCAGGCACGCAGTTTTGAACTTGTTACGCAAAAATATGCCATGACTCATTCCTCCTTTTTATCCGGGCGCAAAAGCCCGTTTCGTTTCCCGATCACACCAGCATGACGGCGGCTTTTTCCGCCCTATAGATCAGCTCCGCCGTAAACCGCATATTCCTTGCCGTCTTCATCAGTCCGTCCGCGGTATCAAACAGCGCTATTCCCATCTTTGCCCCTTTCCCGGCAAAAGACTCCCCGTTGCTACCGCGGAAACTGTTCTGCAGCAGCTGCATGGTCTGCGGCAGGTCGCTCTTTGCCAGCCGGTACAGTTCCATGGCCATGCCTTCGAGCGTCTCCGCCCTCTCCACGGCCTTTGCAAAATCAATCTCGATCTGTTCCCTTCTGCTCACGGCTTTTCCTCCCATCCCGTTCATGTTTTGAACCCGGCGATGATCTCGCTGACTACCCCCTCCGTATTCTGGTACTGCTCAATGATCTCAAGCAGCAGTTCCCCTGCACTGTTCAGTTTCTCCATGGTCTGCGTGATCTCCAGATAGTCCGCGCCAAGACGCAGCAGAAACTGCCTGTTCGCTTCTCCCTCCCATGGCAGCTGCAGCGCTTTTGCCATCTTCTCCATCTCGTTGACCTGTTCGGTCATCTCATGGCAGAGCTCCAGGAAACGAACCTGTTTCTGATACATCAACTCGTATTTCCCAAGCAGATACATTTCGGACCTCCCTACGTTACACGTGCGATACCCATCTTGCATGTGTGATGCAATAACTACCCGGACCCTGTGCATAAGAATTGCTTCGTAGCGCCACTACAGCTCAGATTCGATCCGCAGACGCATGCCGCTGCAGATCCCCTGTTCCGCAAGCGTCCGGTCAGGGTCCATGCGTTGACCCGTGTGGTCATTATACATGGAAGCTGCCGTCTGCCCGCTGCCGCTCTCCCAAAGAAGCGGCTCCGCGAGGATCTTCTTCACATCCACGCGCTCATCCAGAAGATAGTATTCTTTTTGCCCGTCCGGTAAGACGACATCGGTAAAGATCATTTCGTATCCCTGCTGCAAGTCATGAATTCCAGGATCTTTTCGCCGACCCTGGCATATCCTCTGCCCGGGGCGAGCCTTAACGATCCCTTGAAGCGATTGTCCTTTAATACTTCCGCATAGCGGTAACTGTCCTGCATCTTAAGACAGAAACAGCAGTCCATGTAGGAAAGCATCGTCCTGCTGATCTCCCCCGGTGCAATATCATTTGCGGTAACGATCAGATAGATGCCGCGTCTGATCCCGCTGCGCAGGAGTTCTGTCAGCTGCTCCTGCAGGGCAAACCCGCCGCCAGAAAGCAGCACGCCGAGCCCGTCGATCACAATCAGCGATCCTGCCGCACCGGTCAAGGCTTGGCCAAGCACCTCCGGTGCCCCCGCAATCTCCTCTTCCCCAATGCAGGTTACGCACTTTTCCTGCGAAAGGTCTTTTAACATCCCGCCGCCGCAATCCAGGATACAAAGATCCGGCCTCTCCTTCCGGCTAAGCAATCCGAAAAGAAACGTATGAAGCAGTGTGCTTTTCCCGCTGTGCGGACTTCCGCAGATCAGATGGTGTCCGTTTTGGTAGTTCAGATACAGAATGCCCTGTCTGACCGTTTCCGGATCATCCCAGAGCCCGACCGGCACACCGTAATCCAAGTGCTCTCCCGTTTCCGGCAGGAACATTTGCAGGGAAGAATACGGCAGGATCTCAGGCAGTTCCGGCAGCCAGAGCGGTTGCACCTTCGTCTGCACATCACCCGTCTTGGTGCTCTTTTCGTATGCCGCCCCGATCAGCTGAAGGAGCCTTTCCATGCAGGTTTCTTCCCGTTCTGCCAAAACAGGCTCCTCCCGCATGGAAAATAACGTTCTTCCGAACCGGTCGGCTTTCTGCACGATACATTTTTCTTCTTTTGCAGGAGAGAGTGCGTAGGCACACTGAAAGGTTTGATAGATCTCATCGTTTCCGATCCGCAGGATCGCCCGTCCCGGATTCTTTAAATGTGCCGCATCCGGATGGCGCAGGATCTCCTTGGAGTCCAGCGGATCCTGCAGCCGCAGCGCGATCTGAAACCTGGCATTTGTCATGATCGTTGCGTCCACACTGCCGGAGGGTTTTTGCGTACAGAGCAGAAGGTGGATGCCAAGCGAGCGCCCGACTCTGGATAAGCTGATCAGTTCCTGCATGAATTCAGGCTCCTCGGCTTTCAGTTCCGCATATTCATCCACGATCAGAAAGATATGAGGCAGAGGTTCGGTCGCGATTTTCTCACGGAATTTCCTGTGATAATCGGAGATATGATTGACATTGTGTGCCAGAAAGAGTTTCTGCCTGCGCTCATTTTCCGAGCGGATGCTTAAGAACGCCCGCTCCACCGTATGCCCGGACAGATTGGAAATGCTCCCGATCACATGGGGAAGTTCTCTAAAGGCTGACGACATCCCGCCACCCTTGTAATCGATCAGAAAGAACGCGACCTCCCATGGCGGAAACGCCACGGCAAGAGACAGGATGTAGGTCATGAGCAATTCGCTCTTCCCGCTCCCCGTCATACCGGCGATCAGGCCGTGCGGTCCGTCCTGCTTATCATGCGCGTCCAGAAAGACCGTCTGAGCGTCCTCACCGATCCCGATCGGAACACGCAGGGAAGTAAGCACATCCGTATGGCTCCAGTTTGAAATAATATCCGGCTCGCTGCCTTTAAACATCCGAAAGAACGGATATACTTCCGGCAGTTTTACCGCGTGCTCTCCCATGCTTTTAAGCCTGCAGAGCGCACGTGATGCCAGTTCCGCTTCTTTTGTGCTGATCCTGTCAAACCGGATCGCAACACGTGCCCCGTCCCCTCCGATCAGCCCTTCAAAGTTCTCCGTCATCATCACGCTGAGCGCATTCTTCTCATCTTCACTCCCTGCCTGTCGCCCGTTCCAGAGCCGTACTCTGATCAGGCGCGGATGATTTTTCAGCTGCTGCGGAACCTCTTCTGCTCCTTTTAGTAAAACAAGAATGCATGCTTCATCGGGTAATTCCGAAATCTCCTCACCGCTTAAACAGTGCGGGAGAAACGATAACCATTCCGTTCTGCGGCACAAGACGGGATCCCTGAAACCGGGCAGGATCCGCACATAGGATTCGTGATAGGTCAGTGCCGCCCTGATCGTCACGACGAGAAGCAGGTTATAGAGTTCGCTGGCACGGTTCGCGATCAGATGAAGCGTCATGCCGGCTTTTATTTCCACGCAGACCGGCACGCGGCGGAGCGTATCGCAGCGGCCGATCAGGGATCTGGCTTCTTTGACCAGCACATCGTCTTCCCTTCTGTGGTCTTCTCTCCCGTCAAGCAGAACAGTCTGATGCCTGCTCCCAAGACCGAGCCTGATCATCAGGCCGTCCCCGGGGATCTCTCTTACGCATCTGACCTGCTGCCGTCTCAGATCGATCCATTCGTAAAGATCCGGGTCCCGGTTCCTGTATATGTTTTCCAGATAGTTGATCCGCTCCCGCGCGCGTGCCTCAAACTCCTCCAGATACTGTCTGTATTTTCTTTTGCGCAGGCGCTCCTGAAAGCGCATCCGCATGCTCCGTCTTCTGCAGTTGATGCATGCCCAGAGTCCGCCAAGAAGGGCCGAACCGATCGCGGTTGTAAGTCCCATCGTCATATAGCCGGCATGTCCTCCTCTGCCCCCTGCGTACATGATGTAGAATCCGAGGAGCATGGGAAGCGCCATTGTAAAGGAAGGAGCCACGCTCAGTAAAACGGATCCCTGCTCAAAGGCGCCGGGTGTCTGCGGCGGTGTAAGAACAAGCGGTTCCGTAAGCGGAATACCCGCACGTCCGGGTAAGATTTCAAGTTCCATAATCGATCATAAAAAGGGATTGATAACTGAAGTGCAAAAAAAGATCATGCACATTTCGTGCATGATCTTAATGTAACACATTGTGTCTGTATTTGCAAGTATTATTTTTATGCTTTTTCGACGATCGTATTCATCCATACGCCGCTGCGCAGCAGGATCGTGCCGATGATGACTTTGACACTTTCCACGAGCAGACAGCTTAAGTAGATCCATACGATGTGCATCTGCGTGTAGTGCGTCAGTATGAACGCAAGCGGTACGGCGACCACCCAGAGGAAGAACGAGTCAAACAAAAACGTGACGATCGTTTTCCCGCCCGATCGGAGCGTAAAGTAAGTCGAGTGCAGGTACCCGTGCAGCGGCATGCATACGGCCGCGCAGCGGATGAACCGTCCCGCCAGCGTGCGCACTTCTTCCGAAGTGTTGTAGATGTCGGGGAAGAACGGACCCACCACAAAGAGGATCGATCCGATCACCACGCAGCTTGTCACGGAAAACGTAATGATCTTATAGGCCGTATCGCGCGCCTTCTCGTGATCTCCGCTCCCGAGCTGCTGCCCGACGATGATCGCGACGGCATCACCCAGAGCGATAAACACGATATTGAACACGTTTGTGATCGTGGAACTGATGTTTAAAGCCGCGATGACGGACAAGCCTCTGACCGAATAGCACTGGGTCTGCGTTGCGATACCTGCTGCCCAGAGTCCTTCGTTGATCAGAAGCGGCATCCCCATGATGGCGATTTTCTTAACCAGATCCAACGGCACCCGGAAGCTTTCGTAAGCGCCCTTCATGTACGGCACCTTGTCCGTGTGCGAATGCGCCCACGCGATGACGATACCGACCTGCACGAAACGCGAGATGATCGTCGCGGCTGCCGCACCCTGAACGCCAAGTGCCGGAAGACCGAACTTGCCGTAGATCAGAATGTAGTTCAACCCGAGGTTCACAAAAACGGCGATGATACTCGCACGCATCGGCACCACGGTCTCTCCCGTCTCACGCAGCGTAGAAGAGTAACTCTGCTCCACCGCAAACGGGATCAGTCCGATCATCATGATCCAGAGATAATCCTTGCCGTAACGGAGTGTGGCTTCAAGATCTCCCGTCGCCGAACCGTCATGCAGATACAGATTGATCAGCGGATCCTGGAATACCAGAAGGATCGTCACTGCGATCGCCGTGATGACCAGGCAGATGATCATCTTGAACCGGAACGTGTCCCGGACACCTTTCATGTTCTTCTGCCCGTAAAATTGTGCCGTAAAAATGCCGGCGCCGGAAATGGCACCAAAGATACAAAGATAAAATATAAAGATCAGCTGGTTGACGATGGAGACGCCGGACATCTGTTCCGTGCCCACGCGTCCCACCATGATGTTATCCAGCATGCTCACGAAATTGCTGATCCCGTTCTGCAGCATGATCGGCAGAGAGATCGCGAGCACCTGTTTATAAAACGCTTTATTCCCTATCAGTTTCCTCATTTAATTCATCGCGAATCACTTTCGATGCAATCTCGTCCAAAACCTGTTGTATAAATTCATCAAGATCTCTTGCGCCTTCATCCCCCAGGAACCGGCTTCTGACTGCGATCTTTCCTGATTCTTCTTCTTTCTGTCCTAAGACTAACATATAGGGTACTTTTTCGAGTCTTGCCTCACGGATCTTGTATCCGATCTTTTCCGTGCGCGTATCCATTTCCGCACGGAGTCCTGCGGCTTTCAACTTCGCAAGTACCGATTTCGAGTAATCAAAATATTTGTCTGAGATCGGCAGCACCTTAACCTGCACGGGTGCGAGCCATACCGGGAACTTGCCCTTGGTCTCTTCGATGATGTAGGCCATGAAACGGTCAAGTGATCCCAGGATCGCGCGGTGGAGAACCACCGGTGTCTTTTCACTGCCGTCGGAGTCGATGTACTTCAGATCGAACTTGGCCGGCAGGCAGAAATCCAGCTGGCAGGTGGAAAGTGTATATTCCATGCCGACTGCGGGCTTGACGTTAACATCAAGCTTCGGTCCGTAAAAGGCTGCCTCACCGATCTCCTCGGTAAACTCGATGCCGATATCATTCAGAACCTGACGCAGAGCATCCTCTGCCGTGTTCCACATTTCGTCATCGGGATGATATTTCTTCGTATCGGCAGGATCACGCAGCGATAAGACGCATCTGTAATCCGTAATGCCGAAATCCTTATATACATCAAAGATCAGATCCACCACGCGGCTGACTTCATCCTTGATCTGCTCAGGTGTCACAAACAGGTGCGCGTCATTCTGGCAGAAATGGCGGCCACGCTCGATTCCCTTCAGCGATCCGCTCGGCTCATACCGGAAATCGTGTGCGATCTCACCGATCCTGATCGGCAGATCACGGTAGGAATGCAGCTTGTTGGCATAGATCATCATATGATGCGGGCAGTTCATGGGACGCAGAACGAAATTCTCACCTTCCACTTCCATGGCTGGGAACATATTCTCCTTGTAATGATCCCAGTGTCCGCTCGTCTGATACAGCGCCACGGTTCCGACGCAGGGCGTCATAACGTGCTGATAACCCAGATTGCGCTCTTTCTCTTTGATATAGTTTTCCAGTTCCATCCAGATCGTATAACCTTTGGGAAGGAACATGGGAAGTCCTCTTCCTACGAGATCATCCGTCATGAACAGCTGCATGTCTTTGCCGATCTTACGATGGTCTCTCTGCCTGGCTTCTTCGAGCTTGGCCAGATACTCTTCCAGTTCCGCTGCCTTCGGGAAGGATGTGCCGTAGATCCTGGTCAGCATCTTATTGTTCACATCGCCTCTCCAGTACGCACCGGCGAGTTTGGTCAGCTTGAACGCCTTGACATATTTGGTGCTCATCAGATGCGGTCCTGCACACAGGTCGGTAAAATCACCCTGCTTGTAGAAACTGATGACTGCATCTTCGGGCAGATCCTGAATGAGTTCTACTTTATAAGGCTCATCCAGTTCCTGCATAAAGCGGATCGCCTCATCACGCGGCTTCGTGAAGTATTCCAGCGGCAGATCCTCTTTGACGATCTTTTTCATCTCCGCCTCGATCGCTTCGAAAGCCTCCTCGTTGATCGATTCGTCAAAATCGATATCATAATAGAATCCGTCTTCCACAGAGGGTCCGATCGAAAGCTTCGCTGAAGGATACAGACGTTTGATCGCCTGTGCCATGATATGGCTGGTTGTATGACGGAAGGTATCCGCGCCGCCCTTGTCGGCAAATGTCAGGATGTTCAGCGTGCAGTCATGGTCCACGATCGTACGCAGATCCACGCGCTTGCCGTCAACTTCGCCGGCGCAGGCATTTCTTGCCAGGCCTTCGCTGATATCCTTTGCAATGTCAAGGACGCTCATCGCGCCCGCATATTCTTTACTGGAACCATCCTTCAGTGTGATCTTCATCGTTTCGTCCTCTTTCTGTAAAAATTCATCGGGTTTTGCTGAAACCGTATCAATTTGCCTTGCGGAGGCAGCAATTCTTGTACTTCTTGCCGGAACCGCACGGGCACGGATCGTTGCGTCCGATCTTGGCGCCCTCCCTCTTATAAGTCGTGGAACTCTTCTGCTCCTTATAGAGCTTCTTCTGCGTCTCCTCGTCAAAGATATCGTTCCACTCTTCCAGGCCGTAGAGCCAGTCTGCACCGGCAGCGACCATGTTCTTGTAAAGCAGTTCTTTATCGAATTTCAGGGATACCTTCGTATCCTCTTCCATGTCGTCGATCGGGTTGGGTGTGATAAGGCTGTCATTGATGCCGTCTAAGAATCCCGTCATCGTCATGATGTCAACGTCGTACTTTTCGGCAAGTTCCTTGACCGTACCCGTGACCTCTGTATCCGGCGCCTTCAGCAGTTCGATATAGATATCCTTTTCCTTAAGGAAATAGTCTGCCCACATCTTCTGCAGTTTGCCTTTATCAGCTGTCTCCGAATATGCCATATCACGCCATTTTTTCAGTAATGCCATAGTATTCTCCTTGTCATGAACAGTCCGTCATCCCGGGCCGTTTTATTTTCACATAAATGCAAACCTTACCGCATGAGCGGCACTTGCCATATTATACATCAACTGCCGCATTCATTCAAGAATCCAGTATCAGTATTGGCGGATCGCGTCCTCCGAATCATCCGATGTTTTATCGATCTCCCTGATCACCACATCATAGGAGATCTTCTCATCCACATGCACCGTGACCTGATCGCCCACGCGATGCCCCATCAGTGCTTTCCCGAGAGGCGATTCGATCGAGATCAGGCCTTTGAGTGAGTTGGCACGGACCGTCGTGACGATCTTGTATGCGGCTGTGGAATGGTCATCACAGAATTCGACTGTGATCGTATTGTTGATCCCGACCTCATCATCCGCTGACGAATCATCGATCACATCTGCCGTCCGGATCATCCGCTCCAGATACCGGATCCTGCTCTCGTTCCGGTTCTTCTCCATCTTCGCGGCCTTGTACTCGAAATTCTCCGACAGGTCCCCCTGCGCCCTGGCCACCTTCACATGCTCGAGCAGTTCCTGCCGCAGTGTCACTTTTCTGTATTCAATCTCTTCCTCCATCTTTTTGATGTCGGATGCTGTCAGTCTGTCCTTCATTCTCTGTCCCCAACTACTTGATTTTATCTTTATAGATGTTATAATCCAAGTAAGTGGTAGCGATACCCTTGACAGTTTAGAACAAAAAACCGCTCAAACTTTCTCAGGGTCGGAGCGGTTTTTTATTGCTTATCTTTTTTACAAATCCTGCAGACAAGCCCTATAAGCTGAACAATCAGTAATAACAAAGTTAATACTTCCTGTACCGTCATAGGTGCTGCCCCCTTCCCTTGGTGTTCTGCCAAGGGAAACCGCTACCACCAATATTATTTTAATCCGTAAAAATCAAAAAATCAACACAATGTGTATATTGTGTATATCGTGCCTAAGACCCGATCCTGTCGTATTCCTCCATCATTGATAGGATCTCTTCCTCCAGCGCATCGATCTCATCCTGTATTTCCTGCAGCTTCACATAGTCGCTCGCAAGGGCCGGATCCATGAGCCGGTCTTTCAGCTGCTGCATATTGTTTTCGGCTTCCGTGATCGACGCTTCGAGCTTCTGCAGTTTCTTCTGCTGTCTGGCCTGCTCTTTGCCTGCCCGGTAGGATTCCTGCGCTTTGGTTGACATAACCTCGCTCTGCGTGGAATCGTCCTGCTTTGATTTTCCTGCTTCCGATCCGGCTCCTATGGTTGACATAACTGCGTGTCCTCTGGAACCGGATGCATTTCTTCCCGTCTCCTCCATGGCACCGCTCACGTTCTGCACCAGACGTCCCGTCTTTTCCAGGTAGTCCTCGTAACCGAACGGATACAGTTTTGCCTCGCCCGGCAGGATCTCGAGCACCTTACCTGCCACCTGTTTGATAAAGTAGCGGTCGTGCGAAACAAAGATCACGGTCCCGGTGTATTTGGTCAGCATGGACTCGAGCGCTTCCTTGCCGAGCATATCCATATGGTTCGTCGGCTCATCCAGGATCAGCAGGTTCGGTCTGCTCTGAAAGATCTTGGCCTGCGCCAGCGGGACCTTCACGCCGCCCGAAAGCATATTGACCGTTTTGAACACATCCTCCTGCGTGAACAGAAAGGCGCCGAGCGCGCTGCGGACTTCCTGCTGCAGCAGTTTCGGGTAGGCATCCCAGAAGTCATCCAGCACCGTTTTGTCGGACGAATACTGTGCCATCTGCTGGTCAAAATAACCCGGTTCGACGTTTACGCCGTAGCGGAAATTTCCGGAAAGCGGTTCGATCGCGCCGGTGATCGTCTTGAGCAGGGTTGATTTTCCAAGACCGTTCCCGCCAAGGATCCCCAGCCTGTCGCCGCGCCTGATGTCAAAGGACACCGTGCAAAGCGACGCATCCTGCGCATAGCCGATCGTCAAGTCATGAACCGAAAGGATCTCCTTTCCGGGTTCGTGCAGCGGCAGGAACGAAGCATGAAAAACGCGCGTGTCCGCTGTCTCGGGTGCCTCGATCTTGTCCATATGCTCAATGGCTTTCTCCTTGGAGTGCGCCATGGAAACCTTGGTCGGATGGTGCTTCATCTTCTCGGCCAGATCACTTAAACGCTTGATCTCGGCCTGCTGCCGGTTGTAATCCTGCAGCTGTTTTTCATAGTCTTCCCGCTTGCGCTTCATGAACGCGGTGTAGTTGCCGGCGTAGCGTTTGATCGTCCTATGTTCGATCTCATAAACCGTATCCACGATCCGGTCCAAGAACATGCGGTCATGCGATACAACAACGAGCGCATACGGGTAATTCTGCAGATAGGATTCGAGCCACTCGATCGCATCGATGTCCAGATGGTTGGTCGGCTCGTCCAAAAGCAGTACCTCAGGCTTGCCGAGCAAAAGCTTGATAAAGGCAAGTTTCGTTCTCTGGCCGCCCGAGAATTCCGACAGTTTCTTATTCCTGTCCTCCGCCGTAAAACCGAACTTGCGGAGCATCGTGTCGTATTCTTTTTCGTAGTAGTAACCGCCCAGATCCTGGAAGGTTTCCTGCAGCGTGGTAAACTCGTTGATCAGCGCTTCATGCGCCGCTTCATCCTCTCCCGGATTCTCCAGGCGCTCAACCAGTTCTTCCAGACGCTTCTTCATCCGGATGATGCGTGAAAATACCTTGCGGATCTCTTCATCAACCGTCAGATCCTCATCCGCAAAGGAGATCTGCTGCAGATAGCCGATCGTGGGATTTCCGGTACGCGAAAGAACAGACGGCGCGTCATTTTCATGCTGCGTCATCTGCAACTGTCCGCTCAGGACTTTCAGAAGCGTGGTCTTGCCGCAGCCGTTCCGGCCGACAAGGGCGATCTTCTCTTTTTTATTCCTGATGACAAAGTCGGCGTGTTCGAAGAGCACTTCGCCCGCGAACTCAACCCTGCCATTGGTGACCTGAAGTATCATAGTTCATTGAAAGCTACGGTTTCATCCAAACGAACTCCCCTCCTCACCGGACTGTTTAACGGCTCGTCGGAGAGTTGTTTGTCTGAAACCTGATGTTCTTATGCCAAGTATTGATCATTCGTTGGGGTGACGCATAACACTTCCCGAAGAGCGCTTTCCGGGTCGCGCGATGAGGGAACGTCGTTATGCGGAACCCTGTATATACTATCGTGGACTCGGCAGAAACAACCTGCCGACGGACTGTTTACAGGTCCAGTCCGGAGGTAGGTTCGTTTTGCAGAGTCATGTCAGTGTGTATTCGCGGTTTCAGCAGAAGAAGCTTACACGTTCGTTTTGCTGAACCATGTTTGTATGTGTCGCGGTTTCAGCAGAAACAACTCGCCGACGGACTGTTTCCAGATCCGGCTCGGAGAGAACATCGTTTTGCTGAACCATGTCTGTATGTACGCGGGTTCGGCAGAAACAACTCGCCGACGGACCGTTTACAGGTCCGGTCCGGAGGGGAGTTCGTTTTGCTGAACCCGCAGTAGAATACCTGCTAATGCTCAGCTGCGAATGATGTTCGCGAGCATCTTGAAGCCGTACTTAATGTAATTGCCGAATATCCTCGGATGCGTTATACTCTCGCCGATCTTGCGGAAGATATACTTCGGCCGCAGGTAGAAGGACAGCAGAATGTTCTTGCGAAGCTTCTCAACCTCCGCCTGCGAAAGATACTTCGTCCCGCTCATCGCCGAGTGGAAGAAGTCCGACCCGAGCGGAGACTCCGCGAGCAGGCCGAATTCCTTAGCCGCCTGGTAAAGCTCCGTCCCGTAGAAGGGCAGCGCCATTTTGACCTCGATAAAGTTCGGGTCCGTCTCCAGGATCAGC
>JAGCXZ010000161.1 GCA_017961065.1 Lachnospiraceae bacterium | reverse complement strand
TTCTATGTCAAGACTTGACCGAGCACCAGAACTTACAGAGTAAATGAACACGACTCTTTTTGCTGATCCAGAAAAGTTGACGCGCTTATATTCCTTGGCGTGCGAAGTGTTAGGGTATCCGAACTGGCAGTATGTTAAGTACCATGCTCCAAATAGTGTAAACCCGAAAGAATTTTGGCAGTTGGTCATTCTCGCACGCAATCTGCGGAAGGTTGGTTCGCTGGTTGCTGAGGGTGGACGTCATTTCCGTATTTCTTCTGGTCATCGACCTTATTCACGGTAAGAATGACAGGTTTGCGGCTTCGCCGGAGCATATCCGCAACCTTCTGGTCCGAATCCTGCATACCGCTTCTGCCGTCTACCAGGAAAATGATCACATCTGCGGTATCGATGGCGATCTGGGCCTGTTCCCGCATCTGGGACAGGATGATATCCCTGCTGTCCGGCTCGATCCCGCCGGTATCGATCAAAGTAAAAGTTGTGTCAAGCCAGCTGACCGTTGCATAGATCCTGTCCCTTGTGATGCCGGGCGTATCTTTGACGATACTGATCCGTTCTCCGGCAAGCGCGTTGGACAGGGTGGATTTACCCACATTCGGTCTTCCGACAATGGCAACGATTGGTTTACTCATCTCAGAAAATCTCCGCAAATTTGGTACACAAAATCTCGTCCGCTTGATTTTACAATATCTGTTTTTACTTGTAAAGTTCTTTCAAGTTCGCCAAGACGCATATCGTCAAGCAACAGATCCGTCCCGCTTTTTAAGATGTTTACGGGCAAAAACATGGTCGTTCCGAGTTCCTTTCCGCAAAGCTGCGCCACAATGTCCTGTCCGGTCAGAAGACCCGATACCGTAATGTGTTCCCCGAAGAAATCATTGCGGATCGCATACACGTGGATCGTCAGTTTCGGCAGTTTCTCCATCAGTCTGGCGCACAGCATCTGAATGTGCGGATAGGCCAGTTCACCGGTCACGACAGACACTTCCCTTTTGCGGAAAATAAACCGCTTCGGACGTATTTCTTCAAGCGCCTCGGAAAACTCATCCAGCAGAAGCCTTAACATGCCGACACCGTTTTCCAGCTGCAGATAGCCGTCATAGGTATCCGCTTCCGGAAGCGGCTCTCCCGCAAGCAGATAGAACTCATCGGAAGCATGGATGAAATGCGTGCCGTATTGTGCGTAAAGTTTTTCCTGCCATGTATGAACGGTCTTTAAGATCTTTGCGGCATCTTCCGCGGTAAAGGGTTCAAGCGGGTAAAGCCCGTCCCTGTGCTTCGTGATCCCGACAGGCACGACGGATACACTCTCCAGATTCGGCAGATAGGCACTCAGATCGCGGATCGACTGATCCAGATGTTCGCCGTCGTTGACGCCCTTGCAGAGCACGATCTGCCCGTTCATCGTGATCCCTGCATCATAAAACCGTTTCACCTTTTCGAGTGCTTTGCCGGCAAACCGGTTGTGCAGCATCTTACAGCGCAATTCCGGTTCCGTGGTCTGAAACGAGATATTGATCGGCGAAAGCCTGTATCTGATGATACGTTCCACATCATGATCGCTCATGTTGGTCAGGGTCACGTAGTTTCCCTGCAAAAAAGAGAGCCTGGAATCGTCGTCTTTAAAATAGAGCGTGTCGCGCATGCCCGGCGGATTCTGATCAATGAAACAGAAAATGCATTGATTCGAACAGGACCTGTAGCTGTCCATGAAGTCATTCTCGAATAACAGTCCGAGGTCTTCGCCCTCTTCCTTCTCCACATGAAAAGATACATCCGCGCCCCCATCCGCTTTGCGGATCAGAAGGTCCACCGACGTATCCTCCATAAGAAACTGATAATCAAAAATGTCTTCAACCGGTTCCCGATTCAGTTGTACGAGCTGATCACCCGGCGCGATATCAAGCGCCGCAGCCGGCGAGCCCTGCAGCACGCCTGAGATACAATGCAGTTTCTCCATATGCGTTAACTGGTCGAACCGAATCCCCCGTTGCGGACCGTATCCACATCATCATCCACCGTGATCCCGTATTCCACAAAGATCCCCTGCATGAATCCGCTGCCGGCCTGCAGGTGTACTTCTCTTCCCTCGTTGGTATCATTGGTGATCTTGGAAAAGATATGACCCTCGTTATCGGAAAAATAATAGTCACTGTCTATGATTCCGACTGTGTTGTTAAGCTGCAGTCTGTATTTGAAACCAAGACCCGAACGGGGATAGCATTTCAACACCCATCCCTCTTCCATCTCAACACGGACACCCGTCGGGATCTTTACGGTCTCGCCGGGCTTTAAGACAATATCGATCGGGCAGAAAAAATCATACCCCGCACTGCCCGATGTCGCGCGTCTGGGCAGAACGATCCCGTCATAGATCGCGCCGATCTGCTCGTCCGAAGAGCCGAAACAGTCCTTCCAGTCATTGTAGAATTGTCCGTAAGATACTTTTTGAAACTGTGCTATGCGTTGCATATCCTAACCTCGTTTTCCATGATCACGCATGACAGGAATTGATATCATCATGCGATTCCAGCGGGCAGACCTGCGGCGTAGGCCAGGTCTGTCCGTCATAATAATCCGCGCAGTGCAGGACGGGGATCTCGGGA
>JAGCXZ010000160.1 GCA_017961065.1 Lachnospiraceae bacterium | reverse complement strand
GGAGTCGATCCCCGATACCCTTGGCAGGCTCAAAGCAGCGCCTGACCTTGTGGTTACGGATTCGCAGGCATTTGGCCGTGTGATGCAGCTTGTTCCTGCGGATATGCCGCTCACCTCTTTTTCCATTCTGATGGCAAGATACAAGGGTTTCCTAAACGAAGCGCTTAAGGGAGCGGAGGCGATCGATACGCTGCAGGACGGGGCTAAAGTTTTGATCAGCGAAGGCTGTACGCATCACAGGCAGTGTGAGGACATCGGCACGGTCAAGCTTCCGGCATGGCTTAGGAAACACACCGGGAAGGAACTCGATCTGACCTTTACGTCAGGTCACGGATTCCCGGAAGATCTTACGGAATACGATATCATCATCCACTGCGGCGCCTGCATGCTGCATGACCGTGAGGTACGAAACAGGATGCGTCTGGCGGAGGCAGCAGGCGTGCCGTTTACCAATTACGGCATGGCGATCGCACATATGAACGGCATTCTGGCCAGAAGCGTGGAGCCGGTGCTCACGCGCCGGAAGGGGTAATATTGAGAAGAGAGAACAGAAACTGCGCGCAGCTTGTCATGGACGAAGAGATCGGAACGATCCCGCATGACGCCTATCCGCGCCCGCAGTTTAAACGGGATTCCTATATATCTTTAAACGGCACCTGGGAGGACGGCGTGCTTGTTCCGTTCCCCCCGGAATCGGTGCTCTCAGGCTATCGGGGCGATGATCCTTCGCGCCACACTTACAGACGGACCTTTGAGATCCCGGCTGATTTTGTGCGCGACAGGATCTTTTTGCATTTTCAGGCCGTTGACTGCAAGGCAAAAGTCTATGTGGACCAGACGCAGGTCGGCGGGCATATCGGCGGCTATCTGCCGTTTTCCTGCGATATCACATCGTTTGGAGCGGGACGGCACGAACTGGTCGTTGAAACCGAGGATGACACGGCAACGGACTATCCGTACGGCAAGCAGACCTTAAAGCCCGGCGGCATGTGGTATACGAGTGTGTCGGGCATCTGGCAGAGCGTATGGCTCGAAAGCGTTCCGAAGGATTACATCGAGAGCATCACTCTGACCCCGTCCCTTACGGACCTGGACGTGGAAATCACGGGCGGCACGGGAACCTATAAGGTCAGGGTCTATGACGCGCAGGATCCGGAAAAAGGGAACTGCATCAGCGAGCAGACAATTGAGAGCCCGGCGTTTACGATTAAGATCGAAGATCCGAAATGCTGGAGCCCGGAAGACCCGAATCTCTACGCGCTGGTGATAGAGAGCGGTGAAGATAGGATCACATCCTATTTTGCGCTCCGCACCGTTACGATCGAAACGATCAACGGAAAGGAGCGGATCTGCTTAAACGGGAAGCCGTACTTTTTCCACGGTGTTCTGGATCAGGGCTATTACCCGCAGGGGATCTTTCTGCCGAACAATGACAAAGGATATGAGCGGGATGTTCTCAGGATGAAGGAACTCGGCTTTAACACGCTGCGCAAGCACATCAAGGTGGAGAACGCCCTGTTCTACGAGGCCTGCGACAGGCTCGGCATGATCGTCATCCAGGATATGGTCAACAACGGAGCGTACAGCTTTTTCTTCGATACGGCGCTTCCGACGGTCTTTCACGGGAAGGTGAACGACAAAAGACGTCACAAAAACCCTGAGACAAGACGCATCTTTACGGAACATGCCAAAGAGACAGTCGCGTATCTCTACAACTATCCGTGTATCTGCATGTACACGGTCTTTAACGAAGGCTGGGGACAGTTTGATGCCGACGCGCTTTATGATAAGATGAAACAGTGGGATGACACGCGGATCATCGATGCGACATCCGGGTGGTTTCATCAGACCAAAAGCGATGTTGAGAGTGTCCACTGCTATTTCAAGCCGATCCGGCAGCAGGAGAGTACGCGGCCGATCCTGGTAAGTGAGATGGGCGGCTATTCCCTGCGTGTTACGGGACATCTTTTCAATCTCAGCAAAAACTACGGTTATAAGACCTTTACGAGCGCGGAAGAACTGACGGATGCGATCGTCTCTCTCTATGACAACGAAGTGATCCCCTATATCGCAAAAGGACTGTGCGGCAGCATTTATACGCAGCTTTCCGATGTGGAAGATGAAACAAACGGCTTTTACACGTATGACAGGGCAGTCTGCAAAACGGACAAGGCTGTTATGCGTGCCGTTGCTGACAGGATCATGGCAGCGATGGGCCGGATCTGATAAAAGGAGTGCAAGACAATAATATGGAAAACAGGCAAAAAGCAACACCGATCGGCAGGAAAGTGTGGTTCTCGGCCATTTTCTTCGGCTTGATCGGACAGGTGGCATGGATCGTTGAAAACATGTATTTTGCGACTTTCGCGCAGGATGTGTTCGCGAATTCGGGCCGGAGTGATCTGTCGTACTGGGTGACGACCTGGATGGTGATCTTATCGGCGCTTGCCGCAACCGTGACTACGATCTTTGCAGGCGCCTGGTCTGATAAGGCCGGCAAGAGAAAGCCGTTCATCGCGTTCGGTTACATCTTCTGGGGCATCACGATCATGCTCTTTGCGCTTCTTCCGATGCGCGCATCGTCCGGTGCCGTCATGACGGTTGCCGTTCTGATCGTGCTGTTTGACTGTATCATGACCTTTGCCGGCTCCACTTCCAATGATGCGGCATTTAACGCGTGGGTTGCGGACAACACGGACGACACCAACCGCGGCAAGCTGAACGGGATCCTCTCGATCCTGCCGGTCATCGCGGTCGTGATCGTTTTTGTCGGACTCGGTTCCCTCTATCAGTCCGACGGAGAGAGCAACGCGCTCTTCTTTATCGTGATCGGTTGTATCCCGCTTGCAGCCGGTATCCTGGCGCTCTTTACGCTTGAAGATGCAAAGGGACTTAAGGGAAAGGACACGAAGGGTTATGCGCAGGACACCTTCTACGGATTCAGGCCTCAGACGATCAAACAGAACAAACTGCTCTATATTACGCTGTTTGCCGCATGCCTGATCGGCATCGCGCAGCAGACGTTCTTTTCATACCTGATCAATTTCCTGATCATCACGCTCGATCTGGGCGATTTCTTTGTCATCCCGATGGCTGTGATCATCGTGGGATCTGCTGTTGTAACGGGCATTCTGGGATTTTTGTTTGATAAGTACGGCAGAAAGGGATTCTACTATCCGATGGTGGCAATGGCCGTGCTCGGGATCCTCTCATTCTACTGCCTGCAGTTCTTTAGCGGAGCGGCAAGAATGGCTGTCCTCTTTGGGGGCGGGATCATCATGATGGGAGGCATCTTATCACTGATC
>JAGCXZ010000159.1 GCA_017961065.1 Lachnospiraceae bacterium | reverse complement strand
GAAGATCACAATATATATTATCGCAGAAATAACTGTTTCCATTTACTTACTCTTTGCGTGCGGTCTCCGCTATGGCTCCGACCGTTCCCGCCAGTCCGGAAATATCACTCGGAACGATGATCTTGGTAGCCTGTCCGTTTGCCATGTTAACAGCTGCTTCATACTGCTTCAGCGTCAGATACTGTGCAGACGGTGCCGCTTCATTGATCAGCTTGATACTCTCCGCCTGTGCACGCTGTACCGCAAGCAATGCCTGCGCTTCACCTTCCGCTTCCCTGATGCGCTGTTCTTTGACGGCATCGGCCCTGAGGATCGCAGCTTCCTTTTCACCTTCGGCCAGTGTGATCGCCGACTGCTTCTTTCCTTCTGCCGTCAGGATCGCTTCACGCTTTTCTCTTTCCGCTCTCATCTGCTTTTCCATCGCATCCTGGATCGTTTTGGGCGGCTGGATGTTCTTAACCTCTACGCGGTTTACCTTGATGCCCCACTTATCCGTTGCCTCGTCCAGGATCGAGGTGATCTGTCCGTTGATGCTGTCACGCGATGTCAGCGTCTCATCCAGCGTCATGGAACCGATGATGTTACGAAGCGTCGTTGCCGACAGATTCTCGATCGCGGCGATCGGACGCTCCACGCCGTAGGAAAACAGCTTCGGATCGAATACTTCAAAGAATACGACCGAGTCCACCATCATGGTTACGTTATCCTTTGTGATAACGGGCTGCGGCTCAAAGTCAGCCACCTGCTCCTTTAAGGATACCTTTTTGACCACCCTGTAAAAGAACGGGACTTTAAAATGCAGTCCGGCCTCCCAGGATGCCTTGTACTGACCCAGGAATTCCACAACCCACGCGCTTGCCTGCGGAACGATGCAGACGCACGAAAAGATCAGGATCAGTGCGATCACGATCAGTATGATGCCGAAAATGAATCCACCTGTCATTGTTATTCTCCTTCTTATCCCTGTTTCTGTTCTGCTTTATATTCTTCAACCAGCTGCCTGATCCTGTCGCTCGGATCGAGCAGATCGCTGATCGAAATGTCATGATTGAGCGTGTCGATGATATAAGCAATGAACTTACTCATATCGCAGTTAATGTAATACGGCTTCTCAAGCAGTTCCGGACACTGGTACACCAGGTTGGTCGTCAGTACCCTGTGGATGATGCCTTCTTCATAAGCCGCGTCGAATTCTCCGAGTCCGTTTGTGAACAGGCCGAACGTCGAAGCCACAAAGATCCTTTTCGCGTTGCGCTTTTTCAGCTGTCTGGCCACATCGATCACACTGTCGCCGGAGGAGATCATGTCATCGATCACGATCACATCCTTGCCTTCCACGGAAGAACCGAGGAACTCGTGTGAGATGATGGGATTCCTGCCGTTGATCACCTGCGTGTAATCCCTGCGTTTATAGAACATGCCGATATCAAGCCCCAGAACGTTTGCCATATAGATCGCGCGTCCCATGCCGCCCTCATCCGGGCTGATGATCATCATGTGGTCCGAATCGATCGTGATGTCCTTGATGTTCCGAAGCAGACCCTTGATGAACTGGTAGGTCGGCTGAACCGTTTCAAACCCCGACAAAGGGATCGCATTCTGCACTCTCGAATCGTGCGCATCGAATGTGATGATATTGTCAACGCCCATGGAAACAAGTTCCTGCAACGCAATCGCGCAGTCAAGCGATTCCCGGGTATTGCGTTTGTGTTGTCTGGATTCATACAGAAACGGCATGATGACCGTTATGCGTCGTGCTTTTCCGCCAACGGCGGCAATGATACGTTTCAGATCCTGATAATGATCATCAGGAGACATGTGATTTTCATGTCCGCAAAGGGAATAGGTAAGGCTGTAATTGCTGACATCCACGAGCAGATACAGGTCCGTTCCTCTGACGGATTCCTTGATCACGCCCTTGGCTTCACCGGTTCCGAACCGGGAGATCTGTGCGTCCATGATATAGGAATCTCTCTGGTATCCGGCAAAAGCAAGGGATGCTTTATGCTCGTTCTCCCGCTCTTCCCTCCATTTGATCAGGTAGCCGTCGATCTTCTCTCCCAGCTGTCTGCAGCCCTCCAGAGGAATCATGCGCAGTGAACCGACAGGGATCGTTTCAAGGTTTCGCTTTTCTTCGTGAGCCGGCATCGTATACCTCACTTTCTGTTCTGTGCGTTTTTGATCCGTTTCATTGTCAGTCGGATATCATCGATTTTGATCCGGATCATTTTATAGGATCCGAAGATCCTGGAAAAGTTACGTTCCGAATATTTCTCGTTCAAAGCTTCCAAGGAAAGATTGGTGGAAATGATCGTGGATTTTTTACGGATGCCGCGTTCGTTCAGGATCGCGAACAGCTGCGCGGAAACAAAGGAATTCGTCATTTCCGTTCCCAGATCGTCAATGATCAGCAGGTCGCAGGAAAAAATGTCCTCATGGATCGCCGTGATGTCCTCTCCCGTCTCCTGGGACCGGAACGCATATCTGGCCAGCGTATCAAACAGTTTGAACGAAGTAAAATAAATGACGGAATGCCCGGACTCGAGCAGTTCCTTGGCGATGCAGTTCGTCAGGTATGTCTTGCCGACTCCGACGGAGCCGTTGAGCAGAAGATTCTCGTATCCGTTGTCAAAATCCGCAACGAATGCCTTGCATTCTCCGACGATCTGACGCATCCGTTCCACATTGGAATCATTATAGTATTCATAGGAAAGGTTGTCAAAATTCTCCTCTTCCAGAACGCTCTCGATATTGGACTGCGCATACAGGACGCGGATGATCTCTCTCTGCAGGCACTTGCACTTCCTGCCGTCCACGTAACCCGTGTCTTTGCATTCTTTGCATGTGTAGACCTCATCCAGATAGTTCTCCGGAAAGCCGTACTCCCTCAGCAGATCCTGCTTCTGCTGCCTGATCACTTCGATCTTTTCACGCAGAACGCGGAGCGCCTCCTGATCTCCCTTGATCAGTTTGCCGCCCTGCTCCACACTTAAGTTTCCGAGATCGATATCCAGTTGTTTGTATGCGGGGATCAGATCGTATACTTCGCTCTTATGCTCTTCCGTCAGGTGACGGTTTGCGATCCGTCTTTCCTCATAGGTGCGCATAATAGCGTCATACTGTGCATTGCCAAGTGACATGGATCGGGCTCCTTACTGATAAGCTTCCTGTTCGAGCGCGGAATAATCATAGGTGCGCTGCTGAAAATTCTGGAAACGGTTGGGGGTTGTCCGTTCTGCTTTCTTTTCCCTGATATCCGTCATGTTCTTCGACTCCTGCCTGTGCGCTTCATCCAGACGCTCCAGATCGGATACGGAACGGACTTTTTCTTTGTCCCAGTTGCTTAAGATCTTGTCCGCATAGGCAAAGCTGGGGTTATGCGTAGCCATCACGGTTCTTGTGCAGGCTTCAATGATCAGGTCTGTCGAAAAACCGAGCGACTTCCATCTGCGGACATAGGATAACTCCGTTTCCAGAGGAACCCTGTTCGTGCGAAGGCCGAACGCCTTGAATACCTCATAAACTTCTTCCGGGATGTCGGCCGTGTACTCTTTGGCTTCTTCCACATAGCGGATGCCGGCCACAGCCCAGGAATTGGCCACGGATTCTATGTAACGGATACTCTTTTTCTTGTTGTTGGCGCAATACTCCACCAGATACTCCAGAAGATCCGTATCAAAGCCGAGCGCATCGTACATATAGAGGAACGATGAGATCTCGGTGCTGTTCAGCGTCTTTTTCATATACTGCTCGGCAACAAAAAGAAACTGCGCGATGTCGGATTTGTTCTTGAACGCAAGCAGTTTTTCCGCCGTATAGTTCGGTTTTTCGGGTAAGCGGAACACCTTCGCATCCGTCCTTTCCCCGGTAACGGGCTCAACCGTAACGGAATGGATCGCGGTCTGCGTTGAGGAAGCGATCGCCTGGATCGGCAGGAGCTGGATCTCCGTCAGCTGCTTGGACTCCGAGAACGTCAACTTCAGCAGACGCTGCTTCTCCCAGTACTTCAGGGCGCGCAGAACATCCTTTTCCGTATAATTAAAGAAGTCCGCGATGATGGACACCGACACCGGCATATTGCCGCCGATGCAGCGAAGCAGATACAGATAGATCTTGATCTGCGCGTCATTCGCGTTCCCCATATATACATCTATAAAACGGTTCGACAGGATCGTCGCTCCGCTTACACAATCGCCATACAGCGTAACATGACTCATTCCATCACCTGCTATCATTTCCGTATTCATCCTCAAGCACAAAAAATTATAGCATAAGGAATCGAAAAATCAATCTTTAAAATTACTCAAAAACGCAGTAAAATCAATGCTTTGCGGCCATGTGGATAATGTGGATTCTGTGGATTGCGACCACCGCTCTGATTATGTTACCGTTGAAAAAAGTCCGCTGTCAGCGCCTCCCTGGATTTCTGTCTGATTTTTATGTTAATAACAAAATCCACCGCATCTTCGGCTTCCCTTTCGGAAAAATACGGTGGATAATGTGGATAACTTACTGCCCCAGGAGTTTCTCTCCCACTTTTACGATATCTCCGGCTCCCATTGTTATCAACAGATCGCCGTGCATACAATTTTGCAGCAAAAAATTTTCAATCTCGTCAAATGAAGGAAAATAGTGACACTCTGTGCCGAGTCTTTGGATCTCTTCCATCAGGTCCCCGGAGGAAATGCCAAGGTCGTCCGTCTCTCTTGCCGCGTAGATATCCGCCAGAACGACAACGTCCGCTAAAGACAGCGCCTTTGCAAAATCATGGAAGAACGCTTTGGTCCGCGTATAGGTGTGCGGCTGGAACACGCATACGACCCGCTCTTTCGGATACTGGGCGCAGGCCTTCAGGGTCGCGCTGATCTCGGTGGGATGATGCGCGTAATCATCCACGATCGTAATACCGCCGAGCTTTCCCTTAAGCTGGAATCTTCTGTCCGTTCCGCCGAAGCGCCGCAGGCCGTCTTCGATCGCGGGATCCCCTATACCCAGAACATCCGCAAGCGCGATCGACGCAAGCGCGTTGGCAACATTGTGCTCCCCGGGTACACGGAGCGAAAACGTCCGCTTCTTCCCATTATATACTGCGGAAAACGACGCGGCTCCCATTTCGTCATACGTGATATCGTCTGCCGTATAATCGGCACCCTTGTCATGCAGGGAGAAAGATACGACACTGCAGGTCAGGCCTTCCGTGATCTTATCATAGGAAGGGATGTCCCTGTTGATGATCAAAACGCCGTCCGGTCCGATCAGCTGCGCGAATTTCCGGAAGGAATCGCAGATATCGTCCAGATCCTTAAAGAAATCCAGGTGGTCTTCTTCTATATTTAATATGATCCCGATCCTGGGAAAAAAGCTTAAGAAACTGTTGGTGTATTCACAGGCTTCCGTGACAAAGTATCCGGTTGAGCCGACGCGGATATTGCCGCCGATCTCCTTGAGCATTCCGCCGACGGAAACCGTCGGATCCTTTCCGGCCTCCATTAAGATCATGGAGATCATGGATGTGGTCGTTGTTTTGCCGTGGGTACCGGAAACAGCCACCGGCATCTCGTAATTACGCATGAGCTGCCCGAGCAGTTCCGCTCTCGTCAGTTTCGGGATCCCCCTTCGGATCACTTCTTCCATCTCCGGATTGTCCGGATGGATCGCTGCCGTATATACGACCAGGTCCACATCGTCGGTGATGTTCTCCGCGCGCTGTCCGTAAAAGATATGTGCGCCGGCGCCTTCCAGCTTCCGGGTCAGATCGGATTCCCTGTTGTCGGATCCGGAAACGGGAAATCCCTTCTTAAGAAGCACCTCGGCAAGACCGCTCATGCTGATCCCTCCGATGCCGATAAAGTGAATCCTGACAGGTCTGTCAAAATCGATCTGATACATTTTATAGCCCCTTTTCCTTTCTCTGAATACCATATATAGGATAGAACAAAATTTTTAAAAAAACAAGGCGGTCCGGTTTTCG
>JAGCXZ010000015.1 GCA_017961065.1 Lachnospiraceae bacterium | reverse complement strand
TATCCTAAGGATCCGGCCCTGCGCTCTTTGGCGATCCTTGATACCTCTTTGATCGAAACTTCGCCGAGTTTTTCCTTGAAGATCTCATCCTTGATACTGTCCTTGAATGCATAAAGCAGGCGGGCGACACCGTTGAGGATATTTGACGAGAATGATTTTGTTTCTCCTTCCCAGGTCATTATGATCAGTTTTAAGACATGATCAAGCATGTCATAACCGTATTTGTCGTATATCGATTCTAGCGTGGCAACGGCCATTATATTGCCCGGCAGGGAAGAAGATGAGATGTGGAGATCATATGACTCGACCAGGGAACGGATGAGCAGTTCTTTGTCGTTTCCGGCTTCGCAGTTTGCATTGAATATCTCCAACGGTGAGAGCGGTTTTACATTCTTCATCTGATTTGCGAAGATATCCGCTTCCTCGGTATATTCGAGATCATCGTATATCATGCACCATACCGGTGTTTCACGGCTGCCGGATGCCATTGCTACTATCTCTGCAGTGTGCTGGCCGTTAAACACATAATTGATTCCGTCCCGGCGGCTGACCTTAATGGGATTGATCTGGTTAAGGTCAAAGTTTTCTACCGCTTTCTGTACATGGACCATTGATATGTTCCTCTGATAGTCCTGGTTCGATACAAGATCCTTTATTGGAACCAGCTCAAAATGAACATGGGGAACAAAGTTGTTGTATTCTTCGCTCATAGGTTGTTCCTTTCTAGGGATTCCTGAATAAGATTTACTGTGTGTTCGAGGAATGACAGTTTCTTCATAAGCTGCAGGCTTGCTTTATTCGTTATCTTTCGGAAGTTTTCCGAACTGTGTACACGCTGCATCGAAGATATCCAGGAATCTATAGTCATACATAGGCTGTTTACTTCTGAGTCGGGATCATATTGGGGCATCTGACGGATCGCTGCGTGTGCGGCGATCTTTTGCTCTTTCTGCTCCCTTCGGCTGACGGGGGCCTGCTTATGCACATGGCTCCATTTGACCTCGTTGCGAATATATGAAAGATTGATATGATCCGTATTATCCTCGATAACAGTCGAGGCGAGGGATTTGATCTCTTCGGGCATAAGCCTTGCCAGTTCAAGAATGTTTTCGTGGGAGATCTTGGTTTTTCCGAGAAGAATCCGTCGGGCGAAATCAGTGCTTTGGTCAAAAATCTCATTGACAGACTTTGAAAACAGGTTGTATTTCATCACTGTCCCGGCGGAAATGTAGAGTTCATGCCCGAGAGTGGATGCAACGGTATATTTTGAGTCCGGCTGCTTGCTGTCATCCGAAGCAAGTACCATATAGTTGAATTTCTGCCCGATGAGGTATTTTCGATATTCGGCAGTAAGATTATCTTTGGAAAGCTGCATTGAGCATATGTACAGAGCCGCCTTGACCCAGTCGTCAAAATCAAGTTCTGTGACCGAAAACGGGATGTTGTCTTCAATGCATAGTTCATACAGATAACGGTCACAAAGATGAGTCCGGTGCCAGGTGTGTATTAGGGGTACTTCTGAAGACAGGATCAGGTTCTGACGCAGTTTTTCCTTTTCACGTTCGTTCATCGGCTGTACCAAACGGTCGAACGCGGGGCTGATCCTTATCTCCGGTGTGTTTTCAGTATTCATGCTGTTCACTCCTTGATGTATCAATAATGCCATTATCCAATGAACTGTCAATGGCGGTTGCCGTAGCTATATCAAATAAGGCAAAACCTTGCTCCTCGATCAGCCTGCCGCTTATCCGGTACGAGTATTCCGGATCATTCCGGGGAAGAAGCCCTGATAGCTTGTTTACCAGCATAGTGCTGTAGAAAGCGCATTCGGTATCGTTCTTATATTTGACCTTAAGTGAGGCTTTTTTGCCCGGAACTGTTGGACGGATAATGAGTTTTTGTTCTGTAGGGTTTATAAGGATATGGATATAACGGGGATTTCCTAGCAGTTCAAGCGTTGATTTGTAGATCCTGATGCGATTCTTCTTCAGATCCAGGGTTATCATTGTTGTTGCTGACATAACCTTTTGCTTCCTCCTCTCTGTCTATTTTGAAAACAGCGTAATCATCAAAAATGTTGATCAGAACCCTGTCTTGGTGCTCGTGTGCCGGAAGCCCGAACTGCTCCTTCCATTCTTCGGGATATAAGGCTTTACGAGATATGTTTTCCCCATTTACGTTTTTCTTCTGATATGTTTTGGCACCGGTCAGGTCGAATACGAATACGGTTTCCCCGTTTGAGCGGACAGGCTTGCCAAGGATCTGATAGCGGCAGTATGGATCCCAATCCATGAGTTTCATCACTTTGGCGAAGAATATACGGCAGGTGATGCTTTTAGGGTGCCTTTTGCCGTCGGCCTGGGTTGTTGCCCAGCGCAGGGAATCTTTTGTGTCTTCCGAACAGGGCTTGACTGCAAGCTTCTTTTCGGTGGGATTGACCAGGAACTGGACATACTCTGTATGCGGCAGCTTTCTGATACAGGCCGTATTTACCGACACTTTTTCGTTGTTAAATGTTACTGACGGCTCAAACAAATGTGCAAAGAATTCTTCACGAACTACCTGATATCCGTCATAAGAGAATTCGCCTGTATCCGCGCTAACGGTCTCCGTCTTGCGCACCGGCTCGTTTGTAGATGTATTGACGGTGTTTATGTCATCCATTGTTTTCTCCAATCTTGGTAAGTATGGTTTTTATATGATCCGCAGCTTCTTTCTGTGTGGTTACGACAGTGTTATCCGTTCTGTAAACCGTTCCGGCAGATTCGATGACCCACTCATGAGAAGCCGGATCGTTGGTAATCTGTGCCTTGCTCTTGTAGTAGCTTTCCCCGAAGGTGCCGGCCCAGTTGGCTGGATATGCGGTTAACCGCTTGGTTTTCTTCTTGGGAAGATCCGGATCTATATCCGCAGTGAGCGGTTCATCAGCGAGAACCTCCTCAGGAATCAGCAGAACGGCATCCCTGACATCGTAAATGATCACCGTGTCATCGTCAGACCGGTACATTGTCCCGGTGATCCTGTAGTTTGAATCCTTTCTCCATCCGAAAAGTTTATACAGAGTGGGGAGAAAAGCGCTTCCACTTATTGTTCTCGGGCAATAATGATCGGAATCCTTTTTGCTCCATGTCAGCGCGTAGCGTGAGCCTGCAGGGGCCTTCCTTATTGCCAGAAGATGTTTTCCGGGCATTACAAGAAGCTCTATTTTCGGGATCCCGGGCATTTTGTCTATACACACCTTGTTAAAAGATACAGTTGAGGAAGATATCGTGACGGAAAGCTTTCCAAATGATGTCATGAACTGTGACCGAACAAGCTCGTAGCCCCGCAGGTCGAAATCCCCTTTCTTGACCGATACTTCAAGAGGCTTTGAGGGAATGCAGGAAATACCATCATTGATGCTGTCGCTGGCCAGATAGTAATCATCTTCGGAAAAACCTGCCCATTTCGGAGGAACGGTGACAACACCGCGTAGAAGACCGTCATTAACGACATGCATTTCGGGAAAATATCCTTTGTTCCCGTATTTTGCGTTCCGGATCATCTTCTGGACGGCAAAGAAATCCTCGCGCGATATGATAGCGGCATGATGGTTCTTCTGACGGTACTGGTTCCTGTCGTGGTTATTTTTCTTAGATTTGTGGTTCAAATAGTTCGGGGTAAAGGTTTTCCTGGCCAGCACATCGCCGCAGTACCTTTCGTTTGTCAGGATCTCATAAACACTGCTTGCGGACCAGGTCTGATTACCTTTCTTGGTAAGCCGTGCGAGCTCTGTGAGGGCATCTGCGATCTTGGCGGTAGAATATCCATACAGATACGAGAAGAAGATAAGCCGGACTGTGTTGGCTTCATCCTCGTTGATCACCAGATTTCCTTCTTCATCATGATCGTATCCGAGAAGAACAGGTGTAAGGAAGATGCCCCTTTTAAAACGCATCTCGATGGAGGAGTTCATTATTTCTGATTTGGTATGACTTTCTTCCTGTGCAAGCGTTGCAATGAAGGAGAGTGCCATTTCGGAATTTTCGTCGAGGGTGAAGATGTTCTCGGTTTCAAAATACACGCCTATGGGCGGCTCTGCAGCCTTCAACTGACGCACATAACCTATGCAGTCGATGATATTTCTGGCAAATCTGGAAACGCTCTTTGTGACGATCATATCGATCTTTCCTGCACGGCAATCGCCGATCATCCGTATGAAACTGTCCCTGTGCTGCAGGGATGTGCCTGAGATACCTTCATCAGCATAAATATCTACAAGTTCCCAGTTAGCCCGGCTGTTGACGAAATCCTCATAGTGGTTTTTCTGTAATTCGTATGAAGATGTCTGGTTTGGATCATCCGTTGAAACTCGTGCGTATACAGCTACACGTTTATGAGTATCTGACTTGTAAAAATCCTCGTGCGGGGCAGCCGGGATTACATCCAGGACATCCTCGCTCACACCCTTATAGCGGTCGCGGATCTTTTGCTTGATGCTTTTTATATCTTTCGTATCTTTCTGGTTATCCATTACGATCCCTTTCGTTTCTTGTTTTCATTCGGTGCTTTCTTGTTTTGTTTTCCGCGGTGATACAAAAATAATATTATTTATGTTTTTTCACCATATTCTCACGGTTAAAAATATATACTCACGGTTAACAACAAAAAAAATAACCGGTAGAGAATTTCTCTATCGGTCATTCTGTGATATAAGTTTGTATTATTTCTGAAAACTTCTGTGTCAGTATTGGCTGCTTTTCAGAAACTGAGCCGGGCAAGTTCCCCGAGGCTTTGCGGGACGGATGCTGTCGTGGTATATATGAAATCATTGACGGTTACACCCAACACTTCGGATATTTGGACGAGTTTCTGGAGACTTGGTTTTTTCTTGCCACATTCTATGCTGCTGATATATGCTGCGGTGCTCTCAATACGGAAGGCAAGCTCTTCCTGGGTGATCCTTTTTTGTCGTCTGAAAT
>JAGCXZ010000158.1 GCA_017961065.1 Lachnospiraceae bacterium | reverse complement strand
GCGGGCAAGACCTCTTCCTGGCACTGGCTGTCCATGAAGGAAGGTATCGGCCAGAACGCTACAGGTGTAGTATTCCAGGATTTTGCAATGGGTAATTTCCCTGATGCCAAGACATTCCTTGATACACTTCAGCAGGTATGCACAAACTACTATGCAAATTAACGCAAGACTTGTAAGAAAAGAGAATTATGAGCCGAAGGAGTTAAATCTCCATGAAACGTTGTTTCACAACGCGAACGGCTACATCGGAATCCGGGGCACGCTTGAAGAAGGCGTGCCCACGGATTATCCGACCATGCGCGGCCAGTATATCGCGGGTGCCTACGAGATCATTCCGATGAAGCAGGCAGAGAGTCTCTGCAATCTGGTGGAGAAGAAGCAGACCATGATCAACGTCTGCGACACCCAGACGATCAGGCTGTCCGTGAACGGCGAGGAATTCCTTCCCATAAAAGGCGGTGTGTCCGAGGCAAACAGAATCCTTGACATGGCAGAGGGCTATACCGAGCGTACGACCGTGTGGACGAGCTCTTCCGGCAGGGTGATCCGTGTGCGGATCAGACGCATGGCGCATTTTACGGTCAAAGAACTCTTCACGATCGAGTATGAAGTAGAGGCACTGAATTTTAACGGAGAGGCCGTATTTGATTCTTCGCATGTCTCCGAAGTTGCCAACTACTCGGATCCGGACGACCCGAGACTGGCGGATGAAAGCCCCTGCTACTTAAAGACCGTGGAGCAGGGATTTTCGGAAAGCCGTTCGTTCTCCGTGGCAAAGACCGAAAAGAGCGGGGTCTGCGTTGCCGTGGCAACCGATCATGTTGTTTTATCAGATTCCAGATCCGACAGTATGATCCGCGAGGAAGGCACGACGCTGATCACCCGACTTCGCATTCCGATAAAGCAGAATGAAAAGATCACGCTCATCAAATACGCGGCGTTTGCGGATTCGATCCGTGAGACGGACCCGAAGGCCAGGGTCATGCAGGTCCTTAGTGATGCCATGAGCCGTCCGCTTGCCGATCTGTACGGAGAACAGAAAAACTATCTGGCGCAGTTCCTTGCGCATTCCTGCATGCAGATCGAAGGGGACGCGGAACTGGACGATGCGGTCCGGTTCAATATGTACCAGCTTTTGTGCGCGGCACCCCATGATGCGCATTCCGGGATCGCCGCAAAAGGTCTGTCGGGCGAAGGGTATGAAGGTCACTTCTTCTGGGATACGGAAATGTATGTTGTTCCTTTCTTTATCCTTACGGATCCCTCCCTTGCGAGGAACATCCTGTCATTCCGCTATGCCACCCTTCCGGCTGCCAGAGAGAACGCGGCGCTTTTGGGACACAAAAAAGGCGCCCTTTATCCCTGGAGAACGATCACGGGCGTGGAGTGTTCCGGGTATTTTCCGAGCGGGAGCGCGGCCTATCACATCAACGGGGCGATCGCCTATGCCGTGATCCAGTATTATCTGTCGACGGATGATACCGCTTTTATGACCCGTATGGGGCTTGAGATCCTTCTGGAAACCGCGAGACTGTGGATGGATACGGGGGTTTACGACAGGCAGGGACGGTTCTGTATCCAGGAAGTCACGGGACCCGACGAATACACCTGCATGGTCAACAACAATTACTATACCAATGCTTCGGCCGCGTACAATCTGCGCTTTGCATCCAAACTGTATGAGCGGCTGAAAGGGGACGAAGCGGTAAAACAGCTGGCAGCAAAGCTTCAGATCACGGACAAAGAGATCGCGGATATGCAAAAAGCCGCCGATGCGATGTATCTTCCCTATGATGAAGAATACGGCATCAATCCGCAGGATGATTCCTTCCTCGAAAAACCGGTCTGGGATCTGGCAGCGACACCTAAGGATGATTACCCGCTGCTGCTGCATTACCATCCGCTCCATCTGTACCGGTATCAGGTCTGCAAGCAGGCGGACACCGTGCTCGCACATTTCCTGTTTCCGGATCTGCAGTCCGTGCAGACCATGGAGAAGAGTTTCCGGTACTACGAGAAGATCACCACGCACGATTCGTCGCTTTCCACATGCGTATTCAGCATGACGGCATCCATGCTCGGCCTGAAGGAGGAGGCACTTGCCTACTTCGGGGATTCGGCCAAACTGGATCTGCTGAACCGGCATGAAAATACAAAGGACGGTGTGCATACCGCCAATATGGGCGGCTGTTACATGGCGATCGTAAACGGCTTTGCGGGGCTCCGCGTCACGGAGGACGGTCTTTCGATCAACCCGTATGTGCCTGAAGGATTGTCCCGCTATTCCTTCCCGTTTGCTTACCGGGGCAGAAGCCTGAAACTGACGGTGGAGCAGGGCAGGGCAACATTGGAACTCATCTCGGGAGAACCGCTGCGGTTTCACTTCCGGGACCGGAAAGAGGAACTCGGAAAGGAGGAGCCATGGACACAGAAGCTGTGATATTCGATCTGGACGGCGTGCTCTTACATACGGACCGGTTTCATTATCTGGCCTGGAAGCAGCTGAGCGACGAAAAAGGGATCTATTTTGACGAAGAGATCAATCAGAGACTGCGCGGCGTAAGCCGGGAGCAGAGTTTGGAGATCATTCTGGAACGCTACGGGGGACCTGCCCTGACTCCGGAAGAGAAGAAGCAGATGACGGACAAGAAGAACGAGATCTACCGATCTTTTCTGGGGCAGATGACACCGGCGGATGTGGCAGATGATGTGAGAACGACACTGCTTGCGCTCCGCAAAGCCGATTTCAGGCTGGCAGTCGGTTCCTCGAGCAAAAATACACGTTTCATTCTTGACAAAACGGATCTGGCGGGCTATTTTGACGCTGTATCGGATGGTACCATGATCAGACGGACGAAACCGGATCCGGAGGTATTTCTTCTGGCGGCAGAGCTGCTTGCGATCAGACCCGAAAAATGTCTGGTCGTAGAGGATGCGGCGGCCGGGATCGAGGCCGGCAAACGCGCCGGTATGAAAACGGCGGCATTCGGCGATGCCGCAAAACTCAGGATCGCCGATCATGATCTGAACCGATTCTCGGATCTTTTGCCGATAGTCGGAAATTACACGGGGGTGAATCTATGAACACTATGAACAAACTGCTTTCACCGATCCTGCTGATCGCAGGCGTCGTGCTGGTGGTCGTTTCCCTCATCATGGATATCAGCGGGAGCACATCGGCACTCAGAGGACCCATGCTCGTCATTGGCATGGTCGCGTTTTTTGTCGGACTCTATCTGGTCCCGACGCAGAAACACCACCGGAAGATCGTACACGTGATCTTCCTGTTTCCACTGCTGTTCACGTTTGCCGTAACGGTGATCATTCCGCTGGTCCTCGGTATCTGCTATTCCTTCACGGACTGGACCGGCATCCGTTTCAGCCAGCTCGTGGGACTGCAGAACTACCTGACGATGTTTAAGGATCCGGCCTTCATCTGGTCGATCCTGATCACATTTATCTTTGTGGCGCTGAACATGGTGCTGATCAATCTGGTCGGGTTCCTGCTTGCTCTTTTGTGCACATCGGGCTTAAAGGGCGGCGGATTCTTCCGGGCATCGTACTTCCTGCCGAACCTGATCGGCGGTATCGTACTCGGCTACATCTGGCAGTTCGTATTCAACAACGTTATCATCGGGCTGACGGATAATATTTCGTGGCTGGCAAAATCAAAGACCGCACTGTTTGCGATCGTTATCGTATACATCTGGCAGTATGCCGGATACATCATGCTGATCTATATCACGGGTCTGACACAGATCCCGGGAGACGTGCTCGAGGCTGCAAGGATCGACGGTGCAAGCCCGACTCAGACACTGTTCCGGATCAAGATCCCGATGATCGCATCCCCGATCACGATCTGCACGTTCCTGACACTGACAAGCGCGTTCAAACAGTTTGATGTCAACATGGCGTTGACCAACGGCGCCGGTTCCGTTGCCAGCTTCCTTGGCAACTACCTTTCAAACGGCACGCAGATGCTCGCGCTCAACATTTACAACACGGCGATCTCGAAAAACAATTATGCGCTCGGTCAGGCTAAGGCGGTATTCTTCTTTATCATCCTTGCGATCGTATCGCTGATCCAGGTACGCATATCCAACAAGAAGGAGGTGGAACTGTAATGGGTGAAGGACGTCAGGTCGGAAAAGGCACAAAGATCCGCGCGGCCATCTGTACGGTCGTCGGTGTGATCGTTGCCGTATATGTACTGTTCCCGTTTTATCTGGTTCTGCTGAATGCGTTCAAGAACCAGGCTTCGATCGTGGCCAACCCGATCAGTTTCGTCGGGACATCGATCAAACAGCTTATGACCAACCTTGTTTCCGTGGTCAACAACACGAACTTCAACTTCTGGTACGCGTTCGGGACCTCGGCCGTGATCACGGTCATCTCCCGGTTCCTGCTCGCGCT
>JAGCXZ010000157.1 GCA_017961065.1 Lachnospiraceae bacterium | reverse complement strand
TAACGCTGTGCCCTCTTCTGTTCAAAAGCTGTGCCGCGGCAAGTCCGGAAGGTCCGCTTCCGATGATCGCGATCTTTTTCCCGGTCCTGCTTTTCGGTGTCTCCTCTTTAACAAGGCCGTGTTCAAACGCGTACTCTATGATCGCCTTCTCGTTTTCCTTTGTGGATACCGGTTCCGTATGCAGCCCGCATGTGCAGGCATTCTCACACAGCGCCGGACATACCCTGGAAGTGAATTCCGGCAGACCGTGCGTCACGCTTAAGCGGCTGTAAGCCATCTCCCAGTTGCCCCTGTATACCAGTTCGTTCGTCTCCGGGATCAGATTGTGCAGCGGACAGCCGGATGCCATTCCCGCAAGCATCTCCCCGGACTGACAGAACGGCACACCGCAGGCCATGCATCTGGCACCCTGCTTCTGCTGTGCTTCAGGATCGAGCGATCCGTGAAATTCATCAAAGTTCTGAAGACGTTTTGCGACGCAGAGCACGCTCCCGTCCTCGCGTTCATATTCCAGAAATCCGGTTGGTTTTCCCATAACCCTACTCTCCTGTCAGTAACGGTTTCTTATTTCGTGCAGGCGTAGAATGCTTCGATCTGCGCATCCTCGCGGCTCATTCCCTGTTCTTCGAAGACGCCGGTCATAACGATCAGCTTCTTGTAATCTTCCGGAATGATCTTTTTGAATTTATCCAGTTCCTCTTCAAAATGCTCGAGGATCATCCGCGCCTTTTTGGAACCGGTATAACGCACATGATTTTCCAGCATCTTCTTCAGTTCCTCACGGTCCGTCTTGTTATCGACTTTTTCCATCAGGACCATCTCTTTGTTGAGGTTCCGGTAAAGCCTGTTGTGTTCATCATAGACATAGGCGATCCCGCCGCTCATGCCGGCCGCGAAGTTCTTGCCGGTCGGTCCTAAGATCACGCATCTGCCTCCAGTCATATACTCACAGCCATGTTCGCCGACGCCTTCCACGACCGCAAAGGCTCCCGAGTTCCTGACGCAGAACCGCTCGCCTGCCATTCCGGCGATATATACTTCACCAGAGGTTGCGCCGTAGAGTGCGACGTTCCCCGCGATGATGTTGCTCTGCGCTTCATAGGCCGCATCTTCCGATGCATTGAGGATGATCTTGCCGCCCGAAAGTCCCTTGCCGAGATAGTCATTGGCATCCCCGGTCACATGCAGGGAAAGCCCCTGCGGAATGAAGGCACCGAAACTCTGTCCCGCGGATCCGGTACAGTTCAGCGTGATCGTATCCTCCGGCAGTCCGTCGTGATGCGACGCGGTGATCTGTGATCCGAGCAGTGTTCCGAAGGCCCGGTCCGTATTCCGGATCATGACGCTAAGCGTCGTTTTCTTTCTGTCCCGGATCGCCTTTTTGATCTGCTTGCTGCTTAAGAGTTCCTCGGAATCCTTGGTGTGTCCGAGGTCAAAATCATAAGCGCAGGCTTCGTCAAACGTGCGCGCGCTGTCCTCTTCATGCAGCAGGATCCTGTCAAGATCGATCCTTGACGCGGCACCGGTTAAGCCGTCTTTTTTCTTGAGCAGATCGGTGCGGCCCACCAGTTCGTCCATATGACGGATGCCGAGTTTTGCCATATATTCACGCAGTTCCCTGGCAACAAACAGCATGAAATTCTCAACGTATTCCGGTTTCCCGGTAAAGCGTTCGCGCAGTTTCGGATTCTGCGTCGCGATCCCCATCGGGCACGTATCCAGATTACATACACGCATCATCACACAACCGAGTGTGATCAGCGGTGCCGTGGCAAATCCGAATTCCTCGGCGCCAAGGATCGCTGCGATCGCAACGTCACGTCCGGACATGAGTTTGCCGTCCGTTTCGATGCGCACACGTTCTCTCAGACCGTTCCGGATCAGCGTCTGGTGCGTTTCCGCAAGTCCCAGTTCCCAGGGCAGACCCGCATCATGGATCGAGCTGATCGGTGCGGCTCCCGTACCGCCGTCATAGCCGGAGATCAATACGACCTGCGCGCCTGCTTTTGCAACGCCTGCCGCGACCGTCCCGACACCGGCTTCGGAAACCAGTTTGACGGAAATACGCGCCTGCGGATTCGCATTTTTCAGATCGTAGATCAGCTGTGCCAGATCTTCGATCGAATAGATATCGTGATGCGGCGGCGGAGAGATCAGACTGACACCGGGCGTGGAATGTCTGGTCTTTGCGATCCAGGGATATACCTTCTTGGCCGGCAGATGGCCGCCTTCACCGGGTTTTGCGCCCTGCGCCATCTTGATCTGGATCTCTTTGGCCGAACACAGATAACGGCTTGTCACGCCGAACCTGCCCGATGCGACCTGCTTGATCGCAGAGCATCTGTCCGTTCTCTTTCCGGCGGACTCGAGACGTTCATCCGATTCGCCGCCTTCCCCGGAGTTTGATTTTCCCTGCAGATGGTTCATGGCGATCGCCAGAACCTCGTGCGCTTCCTGTGAAATGGAGCCGTAAGACATCGCACCGGTCTTGAAACGCTTGACGATCTCCTTCTCATCCTCCACTTCCTCGATCGGGATTCCCTTTTCGGGGAACTTAAAGTCCATCAGACTTCTTAAGTATCCTGTCTCCTCCGCATCGACCATTGCCGTGTAATTCTTAAAGGCCTGATAGTCGCCTTCCCGCGTTGCTTTCTGGAGCATATGGATGGTCTGCGGATGATATCTGTGCGTCTCTCCCTGCGCCCTCAGCTTATGCCGTCCGATCGATGGAAGGCTTAAATCCGTTGTAAGTCCTAAAGGATCGAACGCTTTGGAATGCTGCCTGTCTGCTGCCTCTGCGATATCGTCCAGCGTAATGCCCTCCACGGGGCTTACCGTATCGGTAAAATACTGGTCGATAACCTGCTGCGAGATTCCGATCGCTTCAAACATCTTACTGCCGCGGTAGGACTGTATCGTCGAGATACCCATCTTGGATGCGATCTTGACGATACCCTGCAGGATCGCATGGTCATAGTCATCGGCGGCCGCGTAGTAATCCTTGTCGAGCAGACCGCATTCGATGAGTTTTGCGATCGAGGCATGCGCCAGGTACGGATTCACCGCGCATGCACCATAACCAAGGAGGGTTGCGAAATGGTGCACTTCTCTGGGTTCACCGGACTCCAGCACGATGGACATCGCCGTACATCTCTTGGTCTGTACCAGATGTTTATGAACGGCGGCAACCGCCAGAAGCGACGGGATCGCCACATGGTTCTCGTCCACACCGCGGTCGGTTAAGATCAGGATGTTCGTGCCTGCGTTGTAAGCCTTGTCCACTTCCACGAACAGATGATCCAGCACACGCGCGATCGGCGTGCTCTTGTAATAGATGATCGGAACCTTGGCTACCGTGAATCCCTGCTTCTGCATATGGGATAACTTGAGCAGATCCAGATCCGAAAGGATCGGGTTCTCGATCTTGATCATATGGCAGTTTTCGGGGCGTTCGGAAAGCAGGTTTCCGTTCTTGCCTACGTAAACAGTCGTGGAGGTAACGATCTTTTCCCGGATCGCGTCGATCGGCGGATTCGTCACCTGCGCGAAAAGCTGTTTAAAGTAATGGAACAGCGGCTGGTACTCCTTTGACAGCACCGCAAGCGGTGTATCCGTACCCATGGAGCCGATCATCTCGCCTCCGGTCAGCGCCATATGCTCGATCTCTTCCATGTATTCTTCATAACTGTAACCGAATGTGTTCAGGAGCCTATAGAGTTCCTCTTCGGTAAAGGCAGGCGTCTTTTCATTCGGGATCCTGATGTCCTGTAAATGCAGCAGATTGCTGTCCAGCCATTCCCCGTAAGGCTCCTTTAACGCATAGCGCTCCTTGAGTTCCTCATCGGAAATGATCCTGCCTTCCACGGTATCCACGAGCAGGATCTTGCCGGGATGCAGACGCTCCTTGAGGATGATATGGGATTCCTCGATCGGAAGCACGCCCACCTCGGAACTTAAGATCAGTCTGTCATCATCCGTAACATAGTATCTGGAAGGACGCAGACCGTTCCTGTCGAGGATCGCGCCCATCACGTCGCCGTCCGAATAGAGAATGGAGGCGGGTCCGTCCCACGGCTCCATCATCGTCGCATAATACTGGTAAAAATCACGAACCTCCTGTGAGATCGTATCGTTGTGCGACCAGGGTTCCGGGATCAGGATACCGGCTGCCAGCGGCAGTTCCAGTCCTGCCATCATCAGAAATTCCAGTGTATTGTCAAGCATCGCGGAATCGGATCCCGACGATGAGATCACCGGAAGGATCTTGGTCATGTCCGCATCGGAAAAGGCATTTGTATGCATCGTCTCTTCCCGCGCGAGCATCTTGTCTGCGTTACCCTTGATCGTATTGATCTCGCCGTTATGTACGAGCAGCCTGTTCGGGTGCGCTCTCTCCCAGCTCGGGTTCGTGTTGGTGGAAAAGCGCGAATGCACCATCGCGATCGCGGATGTGTAATCCTCGTCCTGCAGGTCCGCAAAGAACGAACGCAGCTGTCCGACCAGAAACATACCCTTATAGACGATCGTACGGCAGGAAAGCGAAGGCACGTATGTCTTATCGTTGCTCTGCTCAAAGACACGTCTTACCACATACAGTTTCCGGTCAAAGTCCAGATCGGATCCGATGTTTTCAGGGCGTTTGATGAATCCCTGCATGATGCACGGCATACTGTCAAGCGCCTTCTGTCCGATCACGCTCGGATATGTGGGAACGCATCTCCACCCCAGAAATTTCAATCCCTCTTTGGCAACGATCACCTCAAACATCTTCTGCGCCTGCGCGCGTTTGAGTTCGTTCTGCGGGAAAAAGAACATGCCGACGGCATAGGCTCTCTCTTTGCCGATAACAATCTGTTCCTTTTTGCATACCTTCTGGAAGAACTTATGCGGGATCTGCGTAAGGATCCCGACACCGTCTCCGGTCTTTCCTTCCGCGTCTTTACCTGCGCGGTGCTCCAGATTCTCTACGATCTTTAACGCATCGTCAACGATCGCGCGCGACTTCTTGCCCTTGATGTTGACGATCGCACCGATCCCGCAGTTATCATGTTCGAATTCCGGTCTGTACAAACCCTGTCCCATACTATCACTCCTGAACCATCACAAATCTTTCGTAACGGATCGCATGAACGATCCGGCATTGTCTCTTATACCCCGCTGTGTTTAAGCGCAGCGGTTACCAGCCCGTTAAAGAGCGGATGCGGCATATCCGGACGTGACTTGAATTCCGGATGCGCCTGCGTTGCCAGGAAATACGGATGATCTTTGAGTTCGATCATCTCCACGATCCTGCTGTCCGGTGAAAGACCCGAAAGGATCATTCCAGCTACCTGCACTCTCTCCCTGTACTCGTTGTTGCCTTCGTAGCGCTGTCTGTGGCGTTCCGAGATATCCGCCGTACCGTACAGTGCATACGCTTTCGTTCCTTCCGTAAGCCTGCACGGATACGCGCCGAGTCGCAGCGTTCCGCCGATGTCCGTAATCCCTTCCTGATCCGGCATCAGGTGGATCACCGGATCTGCCGCATCGGGATCAAACTCTATGCTGGATGCTTTCGCAAGTCCGAGCACGTCTCTTGCAAACTCCACGATCGAAAGCTGCATCCCGAGGCACAGTCCTAAAAACGGGATCCGCTTTTCCCTTGCATATCTGATCGCGCAGATCTTACCCTCGATCCCGCGGAAACCGAATCCGCCCGGTACGATGATCCCGTTGAGATCACCCAGAATACTGTCGGCGTTGCTCTCATTCACTTCCTCGGAATCGATCCATCTGATGTTCACTTCGCACTTGTTCGCGATCCCGCCGTGTTTTAATGCTTCCGCAACACTTAAGTAGGCATCGTGCAGCGAGATATATTTTCCGACCAGTCCGATCGTAACCGAATGCTGCGGATGATGCAGATCGTTCACCATCCGCTCCCATGTATTCAGATCCGGTGTCGGACAAGGAAGTTTCAGACATTCGCATACCGCCTGTGCCAGCTGTTCCTTCTCGAGCATCAGCGGTACCTCGTATAATGATTTTGCATCCAGGTTCTGCAGAACATGCTCTTTCTTAACGTTGCAGAACAGCGCGATCTTCTCTCTCATATGATCGCTGATCGGATAGTCCGAACGGCACACCAGGATGTCGGGCCAGATTCCCATGCTCTGCAGGCTCTTGACTGACATCTGCGTCGGCTTGGTCTTCATCTCTCCGGATGCTTTCAGATACGGGATCAACGTAACCTGGATCATGATCGCGTTTTCCCGTCCGATCTCCGACTGGAACTGTCTGATCGCCTCCAGGAAAGGCTGGCTCTCGATATCGCCGACCGTTCCGCCGATCTCGATGATGGAGATCGTTTCCTCATCGGGTGATTTTGCCCGGTAAAAACGGCTCTTGATTTCGTTGGTCACATGCGGGATCACCTGCACGGTACCTCCGCCGAAATCGCCGTGTCTTTCCTTGTTCAGTATCGTCCAGTAGATCTTGCCTGTCGTGACATTGGAATTGCTGTCCAGACTCTCGTTGATAAACCGCTCATAATGTCCCAGATCCAGATCCGTTTCCGTTCCGTCATCCGTTACGAAAACTTCCCCGTGCTGGATCGGATTCATCGTCCCCGGATCCATGTTGATGTAGGGATCGAACTTCTGCATCGTCACATGATAGCCTCTGGCTTTTAAGAGACGCCCCAGTGACGCTGCCGTTATGCCCTTACCAAGACCGGATACCACACCGCCCGTTACAAAAACATATTTAACCATACAGACCCTCCCCCGAAGAATTAAAAGGACTCCGCACATGAGAATCGCGACAAGTCGCGATTGTGATTCGTTACCATTGTGAGACTCCGCACATGAGAATCGCGGCAAGTCGCGATTGTGCTTCGTTACCATCACGGATCTCAGGAGATCCGTGATAAATAAAAAAGGTGTCAGAACCATAAGGTCTGACACCTTTGCCAAAAACAAAATTATATTACCGCATCGATACGTGCTTGTCAACAGGATTCCTCCGTATCCGGGGATCAGTTCAGGATGTTTTTGTCCGTTGCGAATTCCTCGCCGCTGATCTCCTCGAACTTCTGGAGAAGGTCTTTGACATGCAGCGACTTTTTCTCTTCCCCGCTGATGTCGAGGATGATCCTTCCCTCGTGCATCATGATCAGGCGGTTGCCGTGCGTGATCGCATCCTTCATGTTATGCGTCACCATCATTGTGGTCAGGTGATTTTCCGATACGATCTTGTCCGTGATCTCAAGTACCTTTGCGGCGGTCTTGGGATCGAGTGCTGCCGTGTGCTCATCCAGAAGCAGGAGTTTGGGCTTCTGCAGCGTTGCCATCAGAAGCGTCAGCGCCTGTCTCTGTCCGCCGGATAACAGTCCCGCTTTGACCGTCATGCGGTCTTCAAGTCCCAGGTTCAGTTCTTTCAGAAGGGAAAGATACTTCGCCCTTTCCTTAGCCGTAACACCCCAGCGCAGGAAACGTCTTAATCCGCGGCGGTTTGCCATCGCAAGATTTTCTTCGATCTGCATCGTCGCAGCCGTTCCCGTCATCGGATCCTGGAAGACGCGTCCGAGGTATTTTGCTCTTTTGTATTCCGGCAGTCCCGTTACATCGACTCCGTCGATCAGGATGGAACCTTCGTCTACCGGCCATACACCGGCGACCGCGTTAAGCATCGTGGATTTTCCGGCTCCGTTTCCGCCGATCACAGTCACGAAATCGCCCTCATGCAAAGTCAGGCTTAAACCGTCCAGCGCCTTCTTCTCGTTGATCGTTCCCGGATCAAAGGTCTTGTGGATATTGATGATCTCAAGCATCCTTTGCACCCCCTTCCTTCTTGGGGTTGAGCTGTGAGCGCTTGCCTGCTTTCCGGAAGGAAGTCTTACTCTGCTTCTGCAGGTAAGGCACTGCAAGGAAGATGGCCACAATGAGCGCCGTGAACAGTTTCAGATCGTTGGAAGGCATCTTCAGCCAGATCACGACACCGATCACGATATAGTAGATCACGCCGCCAAAAGCGACGAAAGAAAGCTTGCCGATGAAATTCATATGCTTGCCGAGCAGAGCGTCCCCAATCACTTCGCCGATGATGATTGCCGCCAGTCCGATCACGATCGCGCCGCGTCCCATGTTGACATCGGCAAACCCGGAGTACTGCGAAAGCAGGCCGCCCGAAAGCGCCACGATACCGTTGGATATAGCCAGTCCGACCAGCTGCATGTTGCCGATGTTGACACCCTGCGCCTTGCTCATGGCCGGATTGCAACCGGTCGCACGGATGGCGGAACCCTGCTCCGTTCCGAAGTACCAGTACATGATGCAGATCAGGACCGTACAGATCAGACCGCCCGCGATGATCGCCTGCAGCACGTTTCTCGATGAAAGCAGCAGGTTGTATTTATCCATCGGAAGCGCTTTGTTCGCACCTCCCAGGATATGCAGGTTGATCGAATACAGCGCGATCTGCGTCAGGATCCCTGACAGGATCGGCGGAATGCCGAGCTTCGTGTTGAAGAATCCGGTGACCAGTCCCGCACATACGCCTGCAGCAACGGCAGCCAGCAGCGCAAGCCAGATATTCCAGCCGTTCACGGTCAGCATGACCGTGATTGCACCGCCCGTTGCCATGGAGCCGTCAACCGTCAGATCCGCAAAGTTTAACAGACGGAACGTGATGTAAAGGCCCAGTGCCATCACACCCCAGATCAGTCCCTGCGCGATATTGGACGGCAATGCGTTCAGTAAGCTCGTTATATGGATCGAAGAAAAATAAGCTGTCAGCATGTCGTTCTATCACTCCTCAACCGCAACGTAGTCGGCCGGGATCGTAACCCCGAGCACATCCGCATTGGCCGGATTAAACTTTTTGGTAACCTTCGGTGCGTACTGGATCGGCATCGTGGCCGGATCCGCACCTTCCGCAAGGATCTTCGCACCCATCTCGCCTGCGGCATATCCGATATCATAGTAATCGATACTCAGCGTTGCCACGCCGCAACCTTTGCAGATGCCTTCCTCGCCGGCAAATACGGGAGTCTGCGCATTCAGTACAACGTTGGCGATCGCTTCCGTACAGGATGCCGCCGTATTATCCGTCGGGATATAGATGACATCCGATTCGTCGCATGCACCCTGCGTTACCGCCGATACGTCATTGGAGTCCGCAAACGTATATTCCTTTACGGTATAACCGTCCTGCTCCAGATACTCCTGGATGACCATGGCCTGGTATTTGCTGTTCGGCTCCGCAGAGCAGAAAAGGATCGCGACGTTCTTTGCGTCCGGGAACAGTTCCTTGATGCACTTGGCCTGCTCATCCAGCGGAGCGAGGTCGCATGTACCGGATACATTGATACCCGTAGCGCCGTCAAACTGATCCAGATCCAATGCCGTTGCATAATCGGTAATGGACGTGCCGAGGATCGGAATGGTGTTCGTAGCCTGTGCTGCAGCCTGCAGTGCAGGTGTCGCGTTGCCAAGGATCAGATTGTAGCTGTTTGCCACAAACGATCCGGCAATCGTTGAACATGTCGCAGCATCGCCCTGCGCGTTCTGTTCATCAAAGGTAACCTTGTCGCCGAGTTTTTCCTTTAAAGCATCCTCAAAGCCTTTGGTGGCGGCATCAAGTGCCGGATGCTCCACAAGCTGGATGATCCCGACCTGATAGGTTGCGCCTTCCGTTGTTTCTCCTGTTGTTGCAGCCTGTCCGTCAGCAGCCGCATTTCCGCAAGCGCTTAAGGCAAGCGCAGCCGTCATGAACAGGGCCGCAAGTACTCCTCTCTTTTTCATAATAAGCCTCCTCAATGATTTACTTAAACCGTTTAAAGCGTTAATGCTTTATAGCGTAAAAGTCTATCATTCTTTTTCTGATCTGTCAACGGGAAAGATCCCTGTCGGACAGTTTTTGTTCAAACCTGTCTTTTCCCGTTTTCTTCGGGATCTTTGTCGGATAGTTTCCGTCAAAGCACGCGCTGCAGAAATGCTTCCCGTGCTCGTTCAGAAGCCGCGGAAGTGCCTGCGCGCTCAAATACTCCAGAGAATCCGCGCCGACCATGGCCGCGATCTCTTCTACGGAATGGTTCACGGCGATCAGGTTCTCTTCCGAATCGATATCCGTTCCGTAATATCAGGGATGGATGAAAGGCGGCGCGCAGATCCGCAGATGGATCTCCTTTGCGCCCGCTTCACGGATCATTGAGATGATGCCGCGGCTGGTGGTTCCGCGCACGATGGAATCATCGAGAAGCACGATCCGCTTCCCGTTCAAGGCATGTCTGACCGGCTGCAGCTTCATGTGCACCATGTCGATCCTCTCTTCCTGCCCCGGAGAGATGAACGTTCTTCCGATATACTTGTTTTTGATCAGCCCGATCCCGTAGGGAATGCCGGACTCCTGTGCATAGCCGAGTGCCGCGTCCAGTCCGCTGTCGGGCACGCCGATCACAAGATCCGCATCCACGGGCCTGTCCTTGGCCAGGATCCTGCCCGCCATCATACGGGAGGCATGCACCGAGATCCCATCGATCTCCGAATCCGGTCTCGCAAAATAAATATACTCAAAAACGCAGGTCTTCTGCGGGAGGATCCCGCAATGGGACCTGTCGGACTCCACGCCGTCCTGCGTAAAGATCACGATCTCACCGGGATCGATATCCCGGATAAAGGCGGCACCGACTGCAAGCAGCGCGCAGCTCTCGGAAGCCACAACATAAGTACCGTCCTGCGTTTTTCCATAACATAGCGGCCGGACTCCGTTCGGATCCCTGACCGCTATCAGTTTCGTTGAAGACATCAGCACTAAAGAGTAGGCGCCTTCGATCTCATCCATAGCGGATGAGACAGCTTTTTCAATACTCGGAGTCTTGAGTCTCGCGCGTGTGATCATGTAAGCGATCGTTTCGGTATCGCTCGTGCTGTGGAAGATCGCGCCCGACAATTCCAACCGGTTCCGCAGATCATACGCATTGGTCAGATTGCCGTTATGCGCAAGTGCCAGTTTTCCTTTCTGGTGGTTGACCTCAAGCGGCTGGCAGTTGGCCCGCGTGTTTCCGCCGGTTGTCCCGTAGCGCACATGGCCGACGGCCATGTTGCCCGCGCCCAGGTAGTCCATCACGTCCTTGGTGAACACGTCCTGCACCAGGCCCGCGTCCTTGTGGGTGCGCAGCAGGCCGCGCTCGTTGACGGTGATGCCCGCGCTCTCCTGGCCGCGGTGCTGCAGCGCGGACAGCGCGTAGTAGCAGTCCGACGCCAGGTCCGCCTGTCGGTCGTTGTAGATGCCGAATACGCCGCATTCCTCGTGTAGATTACTCATAAAATCTCCTTATTTCCCCATCAGTCTGCGCATGACCTCGTTGTAGGCGTCCTCGACGCCGCCGAGGTCGCGGCGGAAGCGGTCCTTGTCCAGCTTCTCGCCGGTGTCCTTGTCCCAGAAGCGGCAGGTGTCCGGGCTGATCTCGTCGGC
>JAGCXZ010000156.1 GCA_017961065.1 Lachnospiraceae bacterium | reverse complement strand
TGGCGTCCCTTATAGAGCGTCCAGGGCTCCGGCCCGTACTGGCGCATCAGGGAATGCACGATCTCAACGAGATTCAGGGAATTGAACGCCGAGTGCATGCCCGTGTAGCATTCGTAGTTGGTCGTGCTGTGGCACAGATCGTCGGCGAGCAGACGGTTGTAATCACCGTGGATCATCTCGCCCATCAGGAAGAAATCATTTTTCCATGAAGAGGTCGCGCCCCGCAGGCGGCGGATGAAATTCGGATCGAGGCAGTAGGCCACATCCAGACGCAGTCCGTCGATGTCAAAATCATCGATCCACATCTTTACGCTCTCCAGCAGGTAATTGACGACATTTTCGTTCTGCAGGTTGAGTTTCACAAGATCAAAATTGCCTTCCCAGCCTTCATACCAGAAGCCGTCATTGTAGTTGCTGTTGCCGTCAAAACTGATATGGAACCAGTCTTTGTAAGGGGAGTCCCATTTCTTTTCTTTTACATCGAGGAACCCGAAGAAGCCGCGGCCGGCATGGTTGAACACGCCATCCAGCACGATTTTGATGCCTGCTTCATGTAGCGCAGTGCAGACTTCCTTAAAATCCTCGTTGGTGCCGAGCCTGACATCCAGTTTGCGGTAATCCCTGGTGTTGTATCCGTGCGTATCCGATTCAAAGAGCGGGTTGAACAGAACGGTTTTGACACCGAGCTTTGTAAGATGCGGGATCCAGTCCTTGACTTTCAGGATCCTGTGCTCCGGATTGCCGTCATTTTCAAACGGCGCGCCGCAGAATCCCAGCGTATAGATCTGATAAAAGACACTTTCATATGCCCACATGCGTATCACCTCTTCCAATCGGAAATATTTTGTCCTAATCAATGAAAATATATTATAATAAGAATGTCGTGGTGTCAAAAAGATGCCCGGCATACGGTGAACAGTGCCGGAAAGGAGTTTCAAATGGCGGACAACACGGATAAAACGCTGTTTCGGGAAAAGAGCATGGACAGGATCCAGAGCCCCGAGCAGCTGAACACATATATCAAGGTGTCCAACGCAGGCGTCTGGATGGTGATGGCAGCAATGATCATCTTCCTGACCGGCGCGCTGATCTGGGGGATCTTCGGGCGCATCGCCACATACGGGGATGCCGTTGCCAAGGTGGAAAGCGGGGAAGTTGAGATCTACCTGCCTTATCTGAGCGTGGAGAACGAGCAGCTGCCGGAGCAGCTTCGTTTTGAGATCGGCAACGACGCGTACGCGATAGACCTGTCCGGCCAGACGATCGAGCCGGAGGAGATCACAGAGCGGGAGATCGACCGGATCGATTCGCTGACTGCGTACAAGGGTGATTTTCGCGTAGGCGACTGGATCTATGTGTTCAAAGGGCAGATCGATCATCCGGACGGCGTGTATGACTGCCGTGTCATCACGAAGGAATACGCACCGATCAGCTTTGTTACGAATTGATCTTCGGGGGAGTCATGGGAAAGAAAGAAGAGATCAGACAACCGGTTCATAAAGGGGTGGCCAAGGTCCCCGTTGTCATGCAGCTCGAAGCGCTCGAGTGCGGCGCAGCCTGCCTGACGATGGTCCTTGCCTACTACCGGAAGTGGATTCCGCTGGAACAGGTCCGCTATGACTGCGGCATTTCCAGGGACGGTTCGAATGCGAAAAACATCATGCTGGCAGCAAGGAATTACGGCCTCAAGGCGGAGGGCTTCCGCGTGGAGCCGGAGGTGCTCAAATCAGAAGGCATCTTTCCCTGCATCGTCCATTGGGAGTTCAACCACTTCGTTGTCGTGACCGGGTTTAAGAACCATAAAGTCTATATCAACGATCCCGCAAGGGGAAGCTGCGTGATCACCGAGGAGGCGTTTGACGCCGCGTTCACGGGGATCTGCCTGATGTTTGAGCCGGATGAGGGATTTGAACCCGGCGGGCAGAAAAAGACCGTGTTCGGCTATGCCAGAAAGAGGCTCGAGGGAGCGGGCGGTGCCGTTGTCTTCATGGCGGTGACAACGCTTCTTGCTTCTCTGCTTGGGATCATGTCGCCCGGCTTTACGCGTGTCTTCATGGATCAGCTGCTGACGCAGAAGGCGCCTTCCTGGGTGCCCTACTTCTTTGTCGGCCTGTCGGCACTGACGATCCTGCAACTGCTAACGACTTATCTGAAAGATATTTACAGCCTGCGGATCAACGGCAAGATGGCCGTTGTCGGAAATACAACCTATCTGTGGAAGGTGCTGCATCTGCCGATCGAATTCTTCGAGCAGCGGCTGGCCGGTGATATCCAGATGCGCCAGTCGGGCAATGCGACGATCGCCTATTCGATCGTAAACACGCTGGCCCCTCTTCTGATCAAGAGCATCATGATGGTCTTCTACCTGGTCGTAATGCTTCGGTATAACATCATGCTGAGCCTGATCGGTGTGGCGGCGATCCTGATCAACGTCGGCGTCTCCGATCTGGTCAGCCGCAAGCGTGTCAATATCGCGCGTATCAAGATGCGCGACATGGGCAAACTGAACGGCACGACGATCTCCGGGATCGAAATGATCGAGACCATCAAGTCAAGCGGCGCCGAGAACGGATACTTTGAAAAGTGGGCCGGATACCAGGCCAACGTGAACGCGCAGGATGTCAGATACACGGGCATGAACCAGACGATCGGCATGATCCCGCAGCTGATCTCCACACTTGCCAACATGTTCATCCTTTTCATCGGCGTCTACCTGATGACCAAAGGCGAGTTTACGATCGGTAAGATCACCGCGTTCCAGGGGCTGCTCGCAACCTTTACGGAGCCCGCGATGTCTCTGATCACTGCCGGACAGAGCCTGCAGGAGATGCAAAGCGACATGGAACGGATCGAGGATGTCATGTCCTATCCCGATGATGAATATGCAAAAGGCGGGGACTTAGAGGACGGTGTGTCCTATCAGAAACTGACCGGTGAACTTGAGATGCGCGGCGTGACGTTTGGCTATTCGAGGCTTGCACCGCCGCTGATCACCGACTTTAACCTGACGCTTCATCCCGGACAGTCCGTGGCCTTTGTAGGGGCATCCGGATGCGGAAAATCAACCCTTGCCAAACTGCTTTCGGGCCTGAACACACCCTGGGCAGGGGAGATCCTGTTTGACGGCAAACCGATCTCTGAGATCAACCATAAGGTCTTTACCGGATCGATCGCGGTGGTGGATCAGGAGATCACGATGTTTGAAGATACGATCCGAAGCAATATCAAGATGTGGGACCGTTCGATCGAAGATTTCGAAATGGTGATGGCTGCCAAAGACGCGCAGATCCATGATACGATCGCGCTGCGTGACGGCGGCTACGACCATGTGCTCTTAGAGGGCGGCCGTGATTTTTCCGGCGGGGAAAGACAGCGTATGGAACTGGCGAGAGTTCTCGCGCAGGATCCGACGATC
>JAGCXZ010000155.1 GCA_017961065.1 Lachnospiraceae bacterium | reverse complement strand
TTAGTATATCAAAAAAACAGGAAAATTACAATGTGATTTGATCGTTGTTTTTGCGCCGGTTTATGACGGTTTTATCCGTTTTACATGCTATGCGTGCCATCTTCGCGCCTGATGAAAGCGGAACATTCACCCTTTAGGGGGAATATTCCTTTGCTTGCTACGGAAGAATCGGATCAATGATCCGGCCTGATCTGATCAAAGCAATCTCAGTGATCGGCTCCTGGAAATCCGAATAATTAAACATAAACGATGGCTCATTATGCGGCTTTCTGAACGGATATGATTCAATATGGTTAATTATGATACACCCATTCCGGTATCCCTAACTGTCAAAACTTCATATTTGCCAAGTTTGCATGTCTATATATGATTGAATCTGTTTGATTATTGGCATTTATGTATCCATATCGGTAATTCCGAACTAATACAGTTTGAAAAGAGAAGCGATTCAAATTACTCAGATACAATTCTAAACCCGCTCGAAAATGATAATCTGATGTTCTTGCCTTGCTGCGGGAAGTCGGAAAAAAATGTGCGGAAACGCTAATGCAGGTGGAACTACAAGTCGAAATATGCTATGATTCAATCGGAGATGGGATTTCATGGATGCCATAAAAGTACCTTTGACAGAGTGATCAACAATCATGAGCACTTAAAACGGAGTGAGAATGATTATGATTGGCTTAGGAATGAAAAACCTATGCAAAACATTGTTTTTTGCATGGGTTTATTTTTTTCCTTGGTCAAATAGAATTCAGGTTGACAACATGAACAGAAAACTGTACAATATTTGGTACAGAAAGGGGTGAGTGACATGCTTGCTGCAAATTATACAACTGTCAGAAATAATCTTAAAGATTTTTGCGATAAGGCCTCTGATGAAAACGAAATCGTGCTTGTGACAAGAAAAGAGGATAAGAATGTTGTTATCATGAGCCTTGACCAGCTTAATCAGATTGAGAAAGAATTAAGAAACGCCAGGTACCTGGCTAAAATTGAACGTGGGTTTTCTCAGATTGAAGCAGGTTTGGGAGTGTCCCATGAACTTATAGAGGATTGATGTGAATGGAAAAAATCTGGTCAGATGAGGCTTGGAATGATTACCTCTATTGGCAGGGGCAGGACAAGAAAACGCTAAAACGGATAAATGCATTGATCAAATCTATCGAACGTGACGGTGCTATGGAGGGTATCGGAAAACCGGAACCACTTAAGTACAGGCCGGGGTATAGCCGACGGATCGATGAGAAGAACAGGATCGTATATGATGTTGTCGATGGGAAACTTCATATAGTTTCCTGTAAAGATCATTATGAAGATTGAATGAATTTTGACAAATTTTGACAAAGACGAAATAGCGCTATCCCAAACCATTGATTTTACGGCATTTTTAAAACATTAATGTGTTCGAATCCCTCCGTCTGCGCTAAGGACAAGAACACGGAAACCCAATCATTTTACAGAGTTTTCGTGTTCTTGTCTGCTTCGAGATCACCTATTGATGCTGCAATTCTTTTATTCCTGTGAAAGACTTACTCCAACCGGCGCAAATATCTGTGATAATCGGATCAGCGAATTAAAGCAGCGTAAGCTTGGCACAAAGAAAAGCCCTGACTTTAATATAGAATTTACGATGCTGCCAAAACAGGTATTCTATGGCGGCAAAGCCTCAAGTAACAGTTTTTCCGAAATTGCCGATGCGTTCAGACGGACATTCATGCAGGCCGTCAAAACAAATGAGAATGACAATTATGACGGACCGAACCGGGGGCCCACCGCTCTCGGCAATCAACCGGAAAGATTTCTGACCAAACTACTGTATCCAATTCAAAAAGATTAACGTGCAGTGAACATTATCTGTGTCTGTAAATGAAAAAGATGAATCAAACAAAGACCGTTACATTTGAAGCAGTCCCGGAAAAGACAGTTGAGATCCTTGATGATATGGAAGCAAAGCTGAGCGCTTTCGGCGTGAGCGAAAAGGTATGCAGAAAAACCCGCTTCCGGCTGGAGGATCCTCTTGTGGAGCTGATCCGGAAGAGTCCGGATGGGAGCAGGGTAAAGCTGACCGTAACCTCGTTCTTCAACAGCGTATCCGTTCGTCTTTCCTGTAAAGGCAGTGAAATAGACTATCAGGAAAGTCTGGAGGAATTATTCAGAGGAGACATCGACGAAGAAGCCGAGGCCATCATCAGAACCCATCTCCTGAAGGAATACCGGCGGGATATTAAGCTTTCCCGCAAAGGCGGTATCAATGTCATAAGCACTAACGTGATCCGCCGGAAGAAAAGCCGGATCCTGATCTCCGCTGTTTCGATGCTGCTCGGTGTAGCATGCGGATTTGTGGTCAAATTGCTGTTGTCGGAGGAGACTGCGCAATTTCTGTCCGATTCGGTATTCGGGACCGGTATGTCCCTGTTCCTGCGTGCGATCAAGATGGTCATTTCATTTCTTGTATTCTTTTCCATCGCCTCGTCCCTGTCCGGTTACAAGGATCTGAAAGAGCTGGGCAAAGAGTTCGCCAGGGTCATTTCCCTGTTCGCCCTTACCTCTGTCGTTACCATACTTGTCACCTACGGCATATGTAACCTGATCCCGATCGGGGATGCCTCTCTGCGTTCGGCAGCTGACAGTTCGATGCAATACGATACCTTAAACGGGGTGTCCTCCCTGTCAGATTTTTTGACTGATATCGTTCCGGATAATTACCTGGATCCCTTCATCAACACAAATATGCTTCAGCTTCTGTTTATTGCGATACTGACGGGTTTGTCTGTTGCCATGATGGGAAAGAACGGGCGGAAGATAAGTGACGCACTGTCTGCAGCGGATGAGCTCTTTCAGAAGATCACCCTGATCATAGTGAAACTGATGCCGGTATGTATATTCTGTTCCATGGCATCTCTGGTAATAAAGACAGATCTGACAGAACTAAAGCATGTGGCCGGATGGATGGGAGAGGTTTATCTCTGCGATTCTGTGGTCATCCTGTTGCTGCTGATGATGGTCCTGATACTTGGGAAAACTTCACCTTTCTGGTTTTTCAAACGGCTCGGCCGCGTGTTGGTTTCAAGTTTTGCGATGGCTTCCAGCAACGCCGTGATGCCGATGACCATGCAGACCTGCAGGGAAGATCTGGACATTTCTCCCGGCGTTTATTCCTTTTCCATTCCTCTGGGAATCGTCATCAATATGGACGGAGGCTGCGTGACAATGCTTGTCAGTACCTTCTTTCTTGCACGGATCTATGGCGTATCGATCACGGGAGAGTTTCTGCTGCCGTTTTTCCTTTCGGTCTTTTTGCTTTCTGTTGCCGCTCCTGCCGTGCCAGGCGGTATTCTTCTGTGCCTGACTGTACTTCTGCCGCAGGTGGGCATTCCCTTAGAGAGCATCAGTATTATCATCGGCCTGTATTTTATGGTGTCCATGATACAGACCATGACAAATGTCACCAGCACGGTGGCATGCTCATATGTAGCTGACCGGATGGGGAAAAAATAGAACTGTTTTTACATTCCGCTTGTCATGATCAAAAAGACAAGCATTCCGACAAAGCACATGAAAGACAGAATGATCGAACTGACAATGTAGAATATGTCCGAGTCCGTGCGTGTGTTCTTGTTGCAATGGCGGACGAGCCGTACGATAAACATGACAAGATAAAAGACCGGAAAGAGCAGATGCAATACCAGCAGCGGCCCCCAGGGCCATTCCTGCCGGTATTGATACCATCTGCCGTCCTCATAGAATAACCAGATCCATGTAAGGATCGCAAGAATCAGCGGTGGAATTATGAACAGGATTTTCTTTACTGTTTTATTGATCTTCATGCTGTCATTATAACACGTTCTATGATCCGGTTCATTTCATCCATTTTCTTTTCCATGTCCGCTACAAGCGCGAACTGACAGCGGGCTCTGTCCAGGTTATGGCCGGGACGATGGATCTTAAAATAGACATCCCCTTCGAGATGATCTGTCAGAAAACGCATCCCGCATTCCAGGGTCATCATCTTTGCACCCATCGGCAGCATTCTCAGCTCCTGCTCCGTCAGTTTGCCGCCGCACCCTTCCAGGAATCCTTTTGCATAAGTTTCAAATAAGGAAAGGGACAGGGAGACCTTTGAAAGATCCGTTTCATCCTCTGCTGCTGTATTGGCGCCGAAACGGATCGAATCCCCGAAATCGTTTATACTGAGGCCGGGCATCACGGTATCCAGATCGATCACGCAAAGGCCTTTGCCTGTCGCGTTATCGATCATGACATTGTTGAGCTTGGTATCGTTATGCGTAACGCGAAGCGGCAGTTCGCCGTTTTTGAACATATTGATGCAGACACCCATGTCCTGTTCCCTGTCCATGCAGAAGCGGATCTCTTCTTCCGCTTCCTTAACACGGCCCACGGCATCAGCCTCCACGGCTGCCTTAAAGTTTTGGAACCTGACGGGTGTATTATGGAAATCCACGATCGTCTCTGTCAGAGAGGACGCGTCAAAATCCGCCAGAAGATTCTGGAATTTCCCGAACGCATAGGCGCTCTGATAGAAATCCTCCGGTTTTTCCACCTGGTCAAAGCAGGTAGCATTCTCAATGAATGTATACGCTCTCCAGATATCTCCGCTTTCTTCCCGGATAAAGTTTCCTCCGGACAGCGTCGGGATCAGGTTCATGGTCTCACGCATCGGATCACCGCCTGCCTGTCTGATCTTCTCCGACAGGTAGGACGTGACTTTCCTGATGTTTTCCATCAGTCCGTCCGGATCCTTAAAGATGGATCTGTGCACACGCTGCAGGATATAGCGCAAAGTGCTTCCGTCCTCTTTCCTGCATACGACAAGATAGGTATCATTGATATGACCGTTCCCGTACCTGTCGTGTTCTTCCATTGTTCCGTCAAAGCGAAACTGTCTGCCGACCTCTTCAGGTGTCATCTCAAGTCCTCCATGTTCACTACTTCACCGCTGATGCGTGATTTTTCCGCTGCATATGCCATCAGGTGGCTTTCGATGGACCGGTCGATGGAGGAACGGCTTTCCGCCTGCTCCTTGTTTTCAAGCGCACTGATGAAATCCATGGTCAGCCTGTAGTCACCGCCGCCGTGGAATCCTTCTTCGTTGTCCACTTTTACCGTCCTGACTTCTCCTTCGTACATGGCGTTTGCCGAATAATGTGTTACCGTGATGAAATCCTCGGCATCATCCCCGTAGATATCCCCGTTCTCACACATTACCTTGATCGTTCTGTGCATCTTGTTGGTCAGACCGCTCAGATGGAAAGATGCGGTAACGCCGTTCTTAAACTGGATATTGGTCACCTGCTGGTCGCAGACATTATTGTCGCATCGGAATACACAACGTCCGTAAGGTCCTTCGCGCAGCGCTTTGAGGATTCCTTCTTCACTCTGGTCTTCTGTTAATACGGCTGCGGGCCATTCCCCGCGAATGGGAAGATACGCTTTCCTGCCGTCAAATCTGCAGTCAGCCGCAACGGGGCAATCCAGACATCTGGCTGTGCTTCCCTTGGGTGCGTTCTCTTCCCGGAAGTAGGACAGATTTCCGAAGGAAGAGATCTTTTCACAGTCACTGTCCACCAGCCACAGCAGGATATCCATGTCATGACAGGATTTCTGCATGATGATCGGGCTTGATTCGTTGCTGTTTCTCCAGTTTCCGCGTACAAACGAATGCGCGAGATGGAAATTCCCGACATTTTCCGCATGCTGGATCGTTACGACCTTTCCGAGTTCCCCCGAATCGATGATCTGCTTGATCGCAGAGAAAAAGCGGGTATATCTGAGCACATGGCATACAACGATCTTTACATTGTGCTCGTGTGCACTTTTCTGGATCTGCTTGCACTCGTTGATGTCCGGTGAGATCGGCTTCTCCAGAAGGATGTCATAGCCGAGTTCTATGGCCGGCATAACATGCTTGAAATGATCCCGGTCCATCGTTGCGATGATCACCGCATCCGCAACCTTCCCCAGCTTGTAGAAATCTTCCACATCCCGGAATTGCATGTTTTCGGGGATCTGAAACTCCTCAGCCGCTGATCTTCTCTTTTCTTCGCTGATATCCACAACGGCTACGATCTGTGCTTTGTTTTTTTCGTAGGCATAGTGTGCATAGATCCTGCCTCTCTGCCCTGCTCCGATTATCGCTAGTTTCACTTTTTCCCTCTTTTCCTGATAACAACGCCTGTCACAACCGCTCCTGCTGCCAGCACAAGCCCTATTACCCAATAAAATACGTTTGATTTCTTCTGTTCGTTTTGTCCCGTTGTTCCGGCTTCCGTTGCTTCCGGTTTCTTTTCTTCCGGCTGCGCGGTCGTCTCTTCCACAGCCTGAGAGCCTTCTTTTACCTGAAGCTGATACAGGTCGTATGCACCATCCTGATCGGCTCCTTCCATGGCAAGACGTATGATCTCGGCTCTCTCATCCCCTGTGACCATTTTGACGGCCAGCGTATATTCACCCGGTGTGATATCCGCGGGAAGATTAAGAACGGCATTCACCTTTGTTCTGCCCGGAAGCCATTTTGTGGTATCCGTATCCACCGCCTGCTCGTATACGACCGATCCCCGGGAATCCTTGAGGATCAGATACAGCGGGCAGTTATAGTAGATGGGTGCGACACCCGAATTGTTCCAGGTCATGACCAGTTCGTTTGCGCTTCCGGCAGTCAGATCCGTCTGCGTGATGGATTTCAGGTTATACCTGTATCCCATCGTCCTGACCATGGTCTCGATATTGTAACGGAACTTCTCATATTCCGGATCGCCTGTTTTAAAATCACATGCCGAGCAGGGTCCGAGCCAGGTCGTATGACTGTCCCTGATCTGGCCGAGTACGGCGCAGATGTTTTCATTCAGTGCATTTGTCCGGAAGTCGCCGTTGGCAAATTCACCGCCGGAATAATTCAGTTTCCACCATTCCGGCATTGCGGACGCTGCGATATCCTCATCCGTGGATCCCGGCATATCCGTGTTTCCGGTAGCCGCCCACTCCAAGAATGTCGGCGTTCCGCCGTCGGATGTCGTTCCGAAAATATCGTTGTAGAGACCCCAGTTATTTTCCGCCGCCAGGGCATACGGCTTTCTGATACCGACCTTTACGTTATAGAAATTGTCCACATAGGTCTGCATATATTTCTGCGCAAGTTCCGGATCCGGGAACTCACCCGTTCCTGTCGGCCAGGTATGAAATTCCGCCCAGTGTCCGAGGCTTCCGACTTCCACATAAGCCGTGATTGACGGGTCGTCATATCTCTGCGCAAGTGCTTTGATCGCATCAGCGTGGTACTGCTGCAGCAGTTCGCTCTTATAATTGGGCGAGAAACCGCATCCGCCCAGGAGTTCCAGGATCGAATCACCGTTGTAGAAAGTACCGGCGCCTTCTCCGGCTGCGTTCTCTTTCTCCAGTTCCTCATACAGCCACTGCGGGATATCCATCCTCTGAATGTCCGGATCCCCGTTTACCAGATTCGGGTTATCCATGACGAAACGAAGCACCATCCTGCATCCCAGTTTCTGCCATTTTTCGAACTGATACTGTTTTTCGATCGCATCAAAGGCGTACTGTCCCTTAACCGGTTCCAGCTCGCTCCACTTAAAATCAACGTAGATCAGGTTATGCTCCGCAAGCACGCTGTTCACGTCACCCTCAAGCGTATCGGCCCAGCCGACCCAGCCTTTGTAGGGATTGTTGTAAAAATCAAAGCTTTCAATCGGATAGAACAGCCCTTCTTCCTGCTCTTCCTCGATCGTCTTCGTTACGGTCAGCTTGCCCTCTTCGGGAAGAACATACTCACCGCTGTTGGAATCGGATGCGATCGCGACCTTGGAAGGGTTGCCGATCTTGTCCATATAGACCTGCATCAGGCAGTTGTTGGAGTCATAATACTGATAAATGCTTACACTTTCATCGGACAGCTTGTCGTCTCCGACCACCTCATACAGCCTTCCGTCCTCGATGTAGTAGGACACGTTTTCCATGCCCTGCATGGAATGGCCTTCCTTTTCGGTCTCGATATAGTATTTGTTATCCGTACTTAAGTCGCCGTTACCGGTGATCATGGTGTAAAGCTTTTTATCCGACTTTACCGCCATCAGATTGACCGTGTTTTCATGCTTTACGCTTACGGCGATCGAGTCCCAGTCGCTGATATCGGAGTCCTTGAGGTTTAAATCCGGTTTGATCTCGTATTTCGGCACTTTTGCAAAAGATCCTTTCTGCGCATCCCTTGCCGGCGTAAACCCTTCCGGCGTCAGTCTCTCAAAGGTTTCCTCATCCGTCTGGCAGTCGTTTCTGTCAATACAGATATAGAGGTCATCACTCAGCTGCGGCGAAACTTCCTTCAGGGTTTCCTCGGGAATAAAGTATTCCGCGCAGTAAACGCCATCCCGGTCCGTCTTTTTGATCGTCTTTTCATACCCTTCGGCGTTTTGTTTCTTCATGTTCCATTCCAGGATCACCGGTTCATCCGTATAGAAGATCTCGAGATTCCTGTCTTCCCCGTAGGAATACCAGTCCTGGATGAGAACATCACCGGAATTGTGCGTCGCATATCCGCTGTGCTGGAATCCGGTCGCATCGTTGTTATCCGTTCCGATGAACAGGCTGGTCGTGTAGGCTGCGGAGGATTCCGGATCTTCCACGTCCTTGATGTAGGTCATGACGTACAGGCCTTCCGGATTTCTGAATGCATAGAGGTCACCCAGGCTGCC
>JAGCXZ010000154.1 GCA_017961065.1 Lachnospiraceae bacterium | reverse complement strand
CCATGTCCAGACGCTTGTTGGAATCCGCATCGGAATTCTCCGCATAGTAGGCCGTACGGTTCTTACCGGTCTTCTTCGCGTCATACATGGCGATGTCGGCCTTACGGATCAGATCCTGCACCGTCTCTCCCTCATCCGGGAAAGTCACGATACCCATACTGCTCGTGCAGTAGTAATCCGCGCCTTTTAAGAACCAGGGCTTGTTGAATACGATCTGGATCTCCTCGATGATCTGCTTGAAGCGTTCGAAGCTGGTCGGCGGAATGATCACGACGAATTCGTCACCGCCCATGCGGTAGCAGGAATTCTCCACGCCTTCGATCCGCTGCAGACTGTGCGAAATAGCCTTTAAGAGGACATCGCCGTACTGATGGCCCAGACCGTCGTTGATATGCTTAAAATCATCCAGATCCAGGTAAAGCACGGCACCCTTTTTGCCGCTGATCTTGGCTTCGTCGATATAGGAAAGCAGATCCCTTTCACAGCTCATCCTGTTGTAGAGACCCGTCAGGAAATCGTTGTTGGCCTGCTGCTCGATCTTGCGCTGGTACAGCTTCTTGTCGGTGATATCGAAAATGGAGCAGAGGGTGACTTTCCTGCCGTCCACCCACTGGATCACAGTCGTATGCAGATCATACCAGCGGCTCTTCTCCATATATTCGACCTCGGAATAGGAAGTGCCGCGGTTATACTTCAGATTGGCTTCGAAGAGTTTCTCCACCATGCCGTTCTTCAGTTCCTGCTCAAACGTGTTGCGGAACATGCGGTTGACAAAGAGCATCTCTTCGGTATCCATGTCCTTGACATAGATCGCGCTTCCGACATTGTCAAGGATCGCCTCCAGGGACTTGAACGAGCTGGCCAGCGAATTCTTCTGGATACGTCTGGTCAGGATGTTCTGCAGGACACGGACGGCATCGGCAAAGAATTTGACTTCGTCCATCTCCCAGCACTTCTGGGGATGCGTCTCCACAAAGACCGCATACATGGCCGGAACGCGGTTGATAAAGATCGGAAGAGCCACCAGAGCGCTGATGTGATTTTCCTCCATGAGCGCACGCATGTCTTCGTTGATCTTGGTCTTATAGGATACGACGGCCGGCTTGTCGCCAAACAGCCCCGCCACCTGGATCTTCTTCTCCGTGAGCAGGTTGTCAAGCGGCTGCGCGCCTTCTGCCAGGTAGGAGCCCAGGATATCCGTCTCTTCGGCTTCCGCGCTCGAGCGCACCACATAGGCCTGACTGACCTGCGTATACAGTGCGGTCTCGCGCAGGATCGTTGTGCAGATGTCCTCAAAGCTTTCATCACTGTCGAGCATCTGGACGATGTCCGCGATCGACTCACTGCGGCGCAGCGAACGCGCCATCTCGAGTTCGGAATATTTGGAACGCTTGGATTCGGCTACCGCCGTCTCCAGCATGTCGGAATTCTCGTATACTTTCTTGGACAGTTCACGCATCAGATCCAGAGACTTGATGAATCTCGTGTAGTCCGTTGTCGATCTGATGTTTAAGACAGCGTTTTCCTTGTCGGAAACGTCATCCAGAACAGCGCAGACAAACCAGCAGAATGCCAGTTTCCCTTTTACTCTGATCGCTATGCTTGCTAATTTGATGTTGGAATAATTGGTGTCCTCAACGACCTGTTCCTCGACCGAACTGGTGAGGACCTGTCTTAAGACGGATTCGATCCGGTGTTCCTCTACAAGACCCAGGATCCTGGTGATATCGTTCGGATCTCCCGACATCTCCGTGATCCGCTCCCCTTCCGCATTGACACAGAAGATGAAGAGATTTGTCAGCAGCGAATATGTATCCTGCGCTTTCTGCATTGTGACTGCATCCAGCTTCATTCGGTTCAGGATGGAGGGATGATCGTCATTTCCGTGAAAAACCATTGCTTTAATACTCAACCTTTTTCTTATGATAGAACGACGCACCGATCAGACTGGAGATCACCAGATAAATGATCCCGAGTGCCACCGTCAGCGGCACGTTCCTCGCAGGATCGGCCGGATAAGGCAGAAGGCTGAAATTCTGCGAGATCAGAAAGGTACGGATAAACTTAAACGGTTTTAAACTCAGCGGTTCGGCCGCCAGCGCCATCACTATGCGCGGAAGCAGAAGCGTCAGCACATAATAGCAGGTGTACGCCCACCGCTTGTCTTCGAAGATAAATAAAAACATGTTGCCGAATGATACGCCGGCACACCAGAGCGGAACCGCGATCATCATCTTACCGACAAAGTCTTTGATATCGCTGACCCTTACGGTACCGTCGGCAAAGTGGAAGACCGTCGTGATGCCGATCAGAAGGACGAACGCGATGACCATGAAAATAAAAGCCAGGATCAGCTCGGTGATCAGTTTGGAAAGATAGATCTGCGTCCGGCTCATGTTCTTGGTGATCTTGTCCTTGATCTGCGGATTCGGATATACCTTCCCGAAGCCCATATCCGCGATAAAGATGCAACTGTAATACGGGATCACGAAACACCATGTCGTATATACGATGATATTGTAAGCATACGTTCCTTCATTGGTTCCGTAGATCATACGGAACGCGACAACCGCGATATTGGCGATCAGGCACAAAGCAAATATGCCGATCACATACGCATACGTATATCTGCGATGCAGAGCGGTCTTAAGGTCTCTGGCTATATATTGAAACATATATCGTCTCCTGCTTTGGTTCTCTATTCCTCAACGGAATAGTTCGGCGCTTCTTTTGTGATGTGAATATCGTGCGGGTGACTTTCGCGCAGAGCCGCTGCGGATATCTTCACAAATCTGCCGTTTTTCTTCAGTTCCTCGATCGACGGTGCTCCGCAGTATCCCATACCGGAACGGATCCCGCCCATCAGCTGGAAGATCGTATCTTCAACGGTTCCCTTGTATGCGACGCGTCCTTCCACGCCTTCGGGAACAAGTTTTTTCGCATCACTCTGGAAATAGCGGTCCTTGCTGCCGTTTTCCATTGCGGCGATGGAGCCCATGCCGCGATAAACCTTATATTTACGTCCCTGGTACAGTTCAAATGTACCCGGGGATTCGTCACATCCTGCAAAGATGCTTCCCATCATGCAGACATTTGCGCCTGCTGCCAGGGCTTTGGTCATGTCGCCCGAATATTTGATACCGCCGTCCGCGATGATCGGGATATCATACTTGGAAGCAACGGCATAACTGTCCATGATCGCCGTGATCTGCGGAACACCGATACCGGCCACCACACGCGTCGTGCAGATGGAGCCGGGTCCGATCCCGACCTTGACGGCATCCACGCCGGCTTCGATCAGGGCCTTCGTCCCTTCGCCCGTTGCCACGTTGCCGCCGATCAGCGGCAAATCCGGGAACGCATCCTTGATCATGCGCGCGCATTTTAACACGTTCTCGGAATGACCGTGCGCACTGTCTAAAACCACAACGTCGACCTTGGCTTTGACCAGCGCCTCCACACGTTCGAGCACATTGGCCGTGATGCCAACGCCCGCGCCGCAGAGCAGTCTTCCCATGGAATCCTTGGCAGACAGCGGGTATTTGATCTGTTTCTCTATATCCTTGATCGTGATCAGACCTTTGAGATTAAAGTCCTTATCAACGATCGGCAGTTTCTCTTTCCGGGCCTTGGCCAGGATCTTCTTGGCCTCGTCGAGCGTGATGCCTTCCTCTGCCGTGATCAGGCCTTCGCTTGTCATGACTTCCTTGATCTTTCTCGAGAAGTCCTCTTCGAACTTTAAGTCACGATTTGTGATGATGCCGACCAGTTTCCTGCCTTCCGTGATCGGTACGCCCGAGATCCGGAATTTCGCCATCAGCTCGTTGGCATCCTTTAATGTATGTTCCGGTGACAGATAGAACGGATCCGTGATGACGCCGTTCTCCGATCGCTTTACCTTGTCGACTTCGTCCGCCTGCTCACTGATCGACATATTCTTGTGGATAATGCCGATCCCGCCCTGTCTGGCCATCGCGATCGCCATGCGGTGCTCGGTTACCGTGTCCATACCGGCGCTCATCATGGGGATGTTGAGCTTGATGTCCTTTGTCAGATAGGTGGTCACATCGATCTGATTACCGATCACATTCGAATATGCCGGAATCAGCAACACGT
>JAGCXZ010000153.1 GCA_017961065.1 Lachnospiraceae bacterium | reverse complement strand
GGCAGGTTTTCCAACCTGATATCAACATTATATTCGTTTTCCAGTCTGTATTTCAATACTTCAAACTGCAGAACACCGACCACGCCGACGATGATCTCCTCCATGCCCGTATTGAACTCCTGGAAGATCTGGATCGCGCCTTCCTGTGCGATCTGCGTGATCCCTTTGACAAACTGCTTGCGCTTCATCGTATCCAGCTGTCTGACGCGCGCAAAATGCTCGGGCGCAAACGTCGGGATTCCCTCGTAGAAGAACCGGTCGTTCGGCATACAGATCGTATCGCCGATCGAAAAGATGCCCGGATCGAACACACCGATGATATCGCCCGCATAGGCCTCATCCACGATATGCCGCTCCTGCGCCATCATCTGCTGGGGCTGCGATAAGCGGATGATCTTATCCTCCTGCATGTGTCTGACTTCCATGCCGGCCGTGAATTTCCCGGAACAGATGCGCATGAACGCGATCCTGTCGCGGTGCGCCTTGTTCATGTTCGCCTGGATCTTGAATACGAAGGCGGAAAAATCACGTGAGAGCGGGTCGATCATCCCGGAATCCGACTGTCTTCCCGTCGGAGTCGTTGTCATCTGCAGGAAATACTGCAAGAAAATCTCCACGCCGAAGTTGGTCAGCGCCGAGCCGAAGAATACCGGCGAGAGTTCGCCTTTCCGTACGGCATCGAGGTCAAATTCCGCGCTCGCGCCGTCCAAGAGTTCGATCTCACCCTGCAGCTGCTCCAGCGCATCCTCTCCGATATGCGACAGGAGCGTATCCGTATCTTCGATATCGATCCGCTCGCTGTGCCCTTCCTTCGTACCCTTCTCCGTATCGGAAAACGTCACGACCTTGCGCTCCTTACGGTCATAAACACCTTTAAAGCGCTTGCCGGAACCGATCGGCCAGTTGATCGGACAGGTCGCGATCCCCAGCTCCTTCTCGATCTCATCGAGCAGTTCGAAGGTATCGTTGGCATCCCTGTCCAGTTTGTTGATAAACGTAAATACCGGGATATGCCGCATGCCGCAGACCTTGAAGAGTTTCCTGGTCTGGGCCTCCACGCCTTTACCCGCATCGATCACCATGACCGCCGAGTCCGCCGCCATCAGCGTACGGTATGTGTCCTCGGAGAAATCCTGGTGCCCGGGTGTATCCAGAATGTTAATGCAGAATCCGTCATAATGAAACTGCAGGACGGAAGATGTGACGGAGATCCCTCTCTCCTTCTCGATCTCCATCCAGTCGGAGACCGCATGTCTTGCCGTTGCTTTTCCTTTCACCGAACCCGCGAGATTGATGGCGCCGCCATAGAGAAGGAATTTCTCCGTCAGCGTCGTCTTACCCGCATCCGGATGCGAGATGATCGCAAAGGTCCGGCGTTGCTTTATTTCCTGTTCGTACATGATCTGTTGCTTCTTTCGTTACTTCTTTTCTTTCTTATCTTTCGTATTTGCCGCGACCGCACCGGGGATCAGATGTCCATCGGCTTGCCTGCTATGGTGTTCTTGACGCCAAGATACTGCAGGATCGTTGCGGAGATGTCCGCAAACGTCTCACGCGTACCGTAGTTCTTCGATGCGATCTTCTTTCCGTAAATAACAAGCGGAATGTATTCCCTCGTATGGTCCGTTGTAGCCGTATAGGCAGGATCACACCCGTGATCGGCCGTGATCATCAGGACGTCATCCTCCTGCATCTTATCGGTGATCTCATGCAGCCGCTCATCGAAATAAGCCACCGCTTTCGCGTAGCCGTCGATGTCCCTGCGGTGACCGTAGAGCATATCGTAGTCCACGAGATTTACAAACATCAGTCCGTTAAAATCACGGTCCATGTTGTGCACGGTCTTGTCGATCCCGTCTTCATTGCCTGAGGTATAGGTGTATTCCGTCATGCCTTTCCCCGCGAAGATATCGTGGATCTTGCCGACCGCGATCACGTCCATTCCCGCGCCGCTGATCAGATCCAGCATGGTATCTCCCGTCGGGATCAGGGAAAAATCATGTCTGTTGGAGGTTCTCGTGTAGTTGCCGCTCGTGCCGACAAACGGCCTTGCGATCACGCGTCCCACGCCGTGCTCGCCCTGCAGGATATCACGTGCTATCCGGCAGTATTCGTAAAGCTGCTCGCAGGGTACGACTTCCTCATGCGCCGCGATCTGGAACACCGAATCTGCCGAAGTGTAGACGATCAGGTCTCCTGTCTTTACATGCTCATCACCGTAATCCGCGATGACCTTCGTTCCCGAATAAGGCAGATTGCAGAGCACGCCTCTTCCGGTCCGCTTGGAGAATTCATCCAGAATCTCCTTCGGGAAGCCTTCCGGATAGGTCGGGAACGGCTTGGCGCTGATGAGTCCTGCGATCTCCCAGTGGCCCGTTGTCGTATCCTTGCCCCTGGAAGCCTCCGCAAGCCGCGCATACGCGCCGACCGTCGGCTCTTTGTGCGTCTGCCTGTATTGCAGAACATAAGGCAGATCAGATACGCCATCTATAGAGAAAAGGCCGTACTTCGCCAGAGTATCCGCGGCAAAGAGCGGGCTGCTCATGCAGGCGCGTATGGTATTGACATCCACATCCCCGAAAGAGGGCGCGTCCGGCATGGCACCTACGCCAAAACTATCCATTACGATCAGAATCACTCGTTTTCCCATGGTCAGTCACCTCGATCCTGCTATTTTTCTTACAGATTATTGTACCATAGAATCCCGCCGTATGTCTTGCGCATTTACAGGAAAATGATCGCCGTTTTCGGCCTATCACCTTGTGATATTGTCGCTAAATTTCGTCGTTTCAAACCCAAAAACTAACAATGTGAATTAGTCGCCCGATTTATCCACATTTTATCTGTTTTACATAATGCGGTTCCCGAAATTTT
>JAGCXZ010000152.1 GCA_017961065.1 Lachnospiraceae bacterium | reverse complement strand
TGAAGACATCCTGATCCCGGAGAAATACGAGTTCCGCGAGCAGGAGATCATCAACAACATCATCAACAACCGCAAGAAGGGCAAAACCCATCATCTGATCATCAATGCGGAAGGCATCGGGCATTCCACTTCCATGGCTCGAAGGATCGAGGCGGCAACCGGGATCGAGACCAGGGCAACGATCCTGGGTTACATGCAGCGCGGCGGCTCACCCACATGCAAAGACCGCTTCTACGCTTCCATGATGGGCGCAAAGGCCGTGGATCTGCTGGCTGAAGGCAAGACCAACAGAGTGGTGGGATACAAACACGCGTCATGGGTTGATTTTGACATCGATGAAGCACTCAGCATGCAGAAGGAGATCCCGGAGTTCGAATACGAAACCTGTAAAGTCTTAAGATAAAAAAGGAGAGCCCATGATCACAAGCACCGGCAACCAGAAGATCAAGAATGTCGTACAGTTGCTTGCGAGCACGAAACAGCGCAGGGAACAGCAGCTGTATGTCGTTGAGGGCGTCAAAATGATCCAGGAAGCACCTGCCTCACAGATACGGCAGGTGTTTTTGACGCAGGAAGGCTATGAAAAGATCCGGTCGCTGCGGCCCGATATCGCCTCCCTGGTAACGGACGGCACCATGCATAATTTAAGGGGTCCGGCGTGCGAACTCGTCAGCGATGATGTGTTTGAGCGGATGTCCGATACCAGGACACCGCAGGGTGTTCTGGCCGTGCTGTCCATGCCGCAGTGGAACGCGGGAGAGATCCTGGATAAAGCTGACAAGCTGCTGATCCTGGTGCTGGAGGGCATACAGGATCCGGGCAATCTGGGCACAATGCTGCGCACCGCGGAGGCAGCAGGGGCATCTCTGATCCTTGCGGACTCAAAGACAGCGGATCTTTACAGTCCGAAGGTGATCCGTTCCACAATGGGAGCCGTGTTCAGGCTTCCCGTAGTCTATTCGGACAATCTGTTAAAATCACTTCGCCGGTTACAGTCTTACGGCGTTCAGCTTTTTGCGGCACATCTGAAGGGCAGACAGAATTTCTGGGATACCGACTACCCGCTCAAGACCGCGTTTCTGATCGGAAACGAGGGAAACGGGCTCAGTGACGAGGTTTCAGCCCTTGCGGACCGCATGGTCAGGATCCCGATGGACGGGAAAACGGAGTCCCTGAACGCTTCCGTAGCGGCTTCTCTTCTGCTTTATGAATGGAAGAGACAGCGTACATAGCGCATCGGAAAGTCCAAAAAGTTGACATAAACGCCATTCTTTGATACAATATCCCCAAATGTAACATTTTTGTAATCTTTTTAATGATTTTGTAAAAGGATATTTGTATGACAACGAACGGAAAGGTACGAATGTGCAGAAGATACTTCGCAGGGCTGCTGTTGGCGGCGCTGCTGATCTGTGCCGGTACCGAAACGGTTGCGGCCGATACCGTTACCATGACGGTAAAGCCTGCCGGTTCCGTGAAGAGGACTGCCTCAGCGGATAAGGCTCCGACCCTGAACGTGACCAGATCCACGACTGATGACAACGGTTCGGTAGTCGGGATCAGCGTCAGTTCGACCGATAAGTCTTCGGATACGGAAAAGAAAGAAAAAGTGAATATCAATACCGAAAACATCAGCGGTTCCGTTGCAGGCATTCCTTATAACAAACTGGCCATGGCCAATGTGGAAGAAGCGGTGAATGTCAGGGCCGATGCAAGTGAGAGTTCGACACTCCTGGGTAAACTGTATTCAGGCTGTGGCGGAGAAATCCTTGATCAGAAAGGCAGCTGGACAAAGATCAAGACGGGAAATCTTACCGGATGGGTCAGAAACGACTACCTTCTGTTCGGAGAAAAGGCCAAGAAACTGGCAGATGCTTCGGTTACCAAGACGGCAACTTCCATTGCGGATACGCTTCGTGTGCGTAAGGAGCCGAGTGAGAACGCCACGGTCTACAGCCTCCTTGCCAGAGGAGACGAGATCGCAGCGGTGGAGGAACTCGGCGAATGGGTATCCGTTGAATTTGCTGACGGAACGCTCGCATACGTTTCCAGCCAGTATGTAACGATATCCGATGAACTGGGCAAGGGTGAGACGCTGGAAGAGATCAGCGCCAGAGAACTTGCCGAGAAGAAAGAAAAAGAAGCTGCAGACAAGGAAGCCGCACAGACGGATCCGAAGGCGGAATCTGCGGGAACACAGACCCCCGTACCGACGAACAACGGCGCGATCGCGGGCGATGTCAACGACGTACAGCTCCTGGCTGCACTGATCCAGTGTGAAGCCGGATATGAATGCTATGAAGGACAGGTATCTGTCGGAACGGTTGTCATGAACAGACTGCGCAGCGGCAGGTACGGAAACAGCATCTACTCCGTGATCTACGCCAAGAGCCAGTTCGGACCTGCGGGAAGCGGCATGGTTGCCCAGGTGTATGCACAGGGCCCGAAAGCAAGCTGTGTGCAGGCTGCACAGGAGGCCATGAGCGGTGTTTCCTATGTCGGGAACGCGACCAAGTTCCGGAACATCCGGTCCGGATATACGGGAATCGTGATCGGTAACCACGTATTCTGGTAAGACCGGCACGGCATTAACAGATCAGAATTCTATGACCGGCAGCTTCATCGATCAGAAGCTGCCAGTTTTTTTTACCGGCTGTTTATGGTATGATATATCCCTGAACGAATTCGAGGTGAACCATGAAACCTGTGGTCTGGCTTGTCATTATCATCATCTTGCTGGCGATCGAACTGATCCTCATGAACCTGACGGCTGTATGGGTAGCCGCGGGTGCAGCGGTGGCATTGGTCTTTTCGCTGTGCGGTCTGCCCGGTTGGAGCCAGATCGCGGCCTGTTTTGCGGTGACGATCCTGATGATGTTCTTCGTCCGACCGGTCGCGATGAAGTACTACCACAGAGGGCGACGACAGGCCATAGATGAACTGATCATCGGTGCCGACGGGATTGTCTTAAGTGAGATCAATACCAGACAGGGTGTCGGCCAGATCGCCGTCGGAGAGAAGGTCTGGGCGGCAAGAGGCAAAGACCCCAAAGAGATCTTTAAACCCGGAACCGTTGTAAAAGTTCTGGATGTCAGAGCCGGTAAGGCGATCGTGAGAGAAAAGACTATCAGTGACAGGAGGAGAATGGGATGAGTTTAAAAGGAAGAGATTTTCTCACATTAAAGGATTTTACAAAGGAAGAGATCAATGAGTTCCTGGATCTGGCTGCACAGCTGAAGCAGCAGAAGAAACAGGGCATTGTCGATCATAGATATGCGGGTAAAAACGTAGCGCTGATCTTTGAGAAGACCAGCACCAGAACGCGTTGCTCTTTCGAGGTGGCAGCGCATGACCTGGGAATGGGTACGACCTATCTGGATCCGAAGGGTTCGCAGATCGGTAAGAAGGAAAGCATTGCCGATACCGCGCGCGTTCTTTCGAGCATGTATGAAGGGATCGAATACCGCGGATTCGGACAGGAGATCGTTGAGGAACTGGCGAAGTATTCCAATGTTCCGGTCTGGAACGGACTGACGAACGAATACCATCCGACGCAGATGCTGGCAGATCTTCTGACGATCCGGGAATATGCAGGCGATCCGACCGGAAAGAAGCTGGTTTATCTTGGTGATGCACGCTATAACATGGGCAATTCCTATATGATCACCTGTGCCAAGATGGGTATGCATTTTGTGGCGGCCTCCCCGAAGAAATACTGGCCGAATCAGGAACTGACGGCAGAGTGCAGGGAATGGGCCAAGAGCAGCGGTGCTACGATCGAATTCTCGGAAGATCCGATGGAAGCCGCAAAGGATGCGGACATCATCTGCACCGACGTCTGGGTATCCATGGGTGAGCCGGATGAAGTCTGGGAGGAGCGGATCCGCGATCTGACACCGTATAAAGTGACCATGAAGATCATGGAACAGGCTAAAAAGGACGCGATCTTCCTGCATTGCCTGCCTTCTTTCCATGACCTGAAGACGGAGATCGGCGCACAGATGGGCGCACGTTTCCACATCGAGGATATGGAAGTGACAGACGAAGTATTTGAGAAATATGCAGGTCCGGTGTTTACCGAAGCTGAGAACCGGATGCATACGATAAAGGCAGTACTGGCGGCAACGATCGGATAAAATGAACAAGAAGATACAGGCTTATAAAAAGAATATGCTCAAGCAGGAGTTCTTTCTGCTCGATGTGACCAACCTGATCTTAGGTATCGCGATCATCGTGGTAACGGTACTCGCCCTCATGGGTGAAGGCGGTGCGCTCATGCATTCGCTGGTATTCCTGCTTGGCGGGATCATGATGCTGCTCAACACGATCAAGAACGTTCGCAGGCAGTCCCTTCTGGCAGTGACTTTTGCGGTCTTTACGATACTGATGTTTGGCATCTATGCCTACATTCTCTACTTCTATCTGCATATGGGGTGAGGCCATGGATGAGAGAGTTGTACTGTGCGGCGCGAACGCATATGAGAAAAAATACTATTTCAACGAGCAGTTCAAATCCATGCCGGAATCCATCCGGGAGGAGCTGCACATCATCTGCGTGCTGTTCACGGAGGAAGTGGGCGGCGTGTTCATGATGGTCTTTGACGAGAACGGGACCCTGCAGCTGCAGACCGATGCCGATGAGGGCGACCTGCTCTACGATGAGATCTCGGCAGGACTTCTGGTCAAGGAGATCCTGAGAAGGAAGCAGGAACTGTTCGAATCCCTGACCTTATATTACAAAGTCTTCATATTAAAAGAAGACACAGGTACTTTGCTTGATCTGTAACATAAAGGAGTATCCCCATGCTGCTTGCAATCGATGTAGGAAACACCAACATGACCTTCGGCCTTTTTGACGGCCGGGAGCTGAAAAAGACATTCTCGATCATGACGGCGGCGACCAGGACTTCCGATGAATACGGTCTTGTGATCACCGATCTGATCGATAAACAGAATATTGCCATTGAGAAGATCACGGCAGCAGTCATAGCGACGGTCGTTCCCAACACCACACACTCTTTGACCAATGCGGTCAAAAAGTATCTCAAGTGCGATCCCCTGCTCGTGGGACCCGGTGTCAAAACGGGGATCCGGATCGATACACCCAATCCCAAAGAGGTCGGAGCAGACCGTATCGTTGATGCGGTGGCTGCTTATGAGAAATACGGCGGACCCGTGCTGGTGATCGATTTCGGTACCGCAACAACATATGACCTGGTTACCGAAGACGGACGGTTCACGGTCGGGATTACGGCGCCCGGCATCCGGATCAGCGCACGCGCGTTATGGGAAGATACGGCCAAACTGCCGGAGATCGAGATCAAAAAGCCGAAGAGCATCCTTGCACAGGACACCATCACCAGTATGCAGGCAGGCCTCGTATACGGGCAGATCGGGCAGACGGAATACATCATCAATCAGGTCCGCAGGGAAACGGGCTATGACAATATGAGAGTGATCGCAACAGGCGGTCTCGGCAGTATCATCGCCAACGAGACGGACATGATAGAAGTATATGACAGACAGCTGACGCTGGAAGGATTACGTTTGATCTATGATCGAAATAGCTGATGTGAAAATCAAACATCCATGGTTACTGGCTCCGATGGCAGGTGTATGTGACCTGCCATTTCGTGTACTCTGCGCGGAATGCGGGGCCGGTCTCCTGTGTACGGAAATGGTGAGCGCCAAAGCCATTTACTACCATAATAAGAACACGGAAGAACTCATGGAGATCGACGAGCGGGAAAAGCCCGTGAGCCTGCAGCTCTTTGGCAGGGACCCGCAGATCATGGCGGAGATGGCCAAAAAGATCGAAGAGCGTCCGTTTGATATTCTGGACATCAACATGGGCTGTCCGGTTCCAAAGGTTGTCAACAACGGAGAGGGATCGGCGCTGATGAAGGAACCCGAGCTGGTCGGTAAGATCGTTTCCGCGATCGCAGGCGCGATCCAAAAGCCCGTTACCGTCAAGATCCGCGCGGGATTCAGCCAGGAAAACAAAAACGCGCCGGAGATCGCGCATATCGCCCAGGAGAGCGGTGCAGCCGCCGTAACCGTCCATGGCAGGACAAGAGACCAGTTCTATGCGGGAGAGGCGGACCGGGACATCATACGCCGGGTAAAGGAAGCCGTATCGATCCCTGTGATCGGTAACGGAGATGTCTGTGATTTTGACAGCGGGATGAAAATGATGGAGGAGACAGGCTGTGATGCGGTGATGATCGGCAGGGCGGCCAGGGGAAACCCGTGGATCTTTTCCGAGTGTGTGAGCAGGATGCAGGGAAAGGATTATGACAGGCCTTCCGCACAGCAGATCACGCAGATGATCCTGCGGCATGCGCAGATGCTGATCGCGCACAAGGGAGAGTACATCGGCATGCGGGAGATGCGCAAGCACGCGGCATGGTATACGCAGGGCATAAAAGGCGCATCCAAACTCCGCGGAAAGCTGAATGAAGTGGAGCACTTTGACGAACTAAAGTCTCTTCTTGACAATAATTTACTTCGTGTTATATAATGCGTTTATTGTGTTGGCGAACACGCGAAAAATCACGCAAAAATCTTCGAAAAAAAGAGGATATCGAGATGGAAGGTAAGAAGAATATCATCACTTATGAGGGCCTGAAAAAGCTGGAGGATGAATTACACGATCTGAAGGTTGTCAGACGTGCGGAAGTAGCGCAGAAGATCAAAGAGGCCAGAGAACAGGGGGACTTATCTGAAAACGCGGAATATGACGCAGCCAAAGACGAACAGAGAGACATCGAGGCGCGTATTGAAGATATTGAAAAGATCCTGAAGAATGTGGAAGTGGTAGACGAGGACGAGGTTGATCTGGAGACGATCAACATCGGATGCAAAGTAAAGATTCGCGACATGGAAATGAAGCAGGATCTGGAGTACAAGATCGTCGGATCCACGGAAGCCAATATCTTAAAAGGAAAGATCTCCAACGAATCTCCGGTCGGAAAGGCTCTGCTTGGTGCCAAGAAAGGCGCGACCGTAAAGGTGGAGACGCAGTTCGGCGTGCAGAAGTACAAAGTCCTTGAGATCGAAAGATCCAACTAGGCAAAGAGGAACGCGGCATGGGAAACGAGAATACCGAAAACAGACAGGTACAGCAGATCGATCTGAATCAGGTACGCAAGAATAAGCGCGAGAAGCTTGCGAATCTGCAGGCCGAGGGCAAGGACCCGTTTCAGATCACCAAATACGATGTCAACATGCATTCTCAGGACATCAAAGACCACTTTGATGAATGCGAGGGGAAATCCGTAAGCATCGCGGGCCGTATCATGCTGAAACGTGTCATGGGTAAGGCTTCGTTTATCAATGTGTCCGATCTGAAAGGGAACATCCAGGTCTATGTGGCCAGGGATTCTGTCGGAGAAGAGCCGTATGCCGCATTTAAGAAATATGATGTGGGCGATATCATCGGCGTAAAGGGCGAAGTGTTCAAGACGCAGAAGGGTGAGATGAGTATCCATGCTTCCGAGACAACGCTGCTGACCAAGAACTTACAGCCGCTGCCCGAGAAGTTCCACGGACTGACCAACACGGATCTGCGTTACCGTCAGAGATACGTGGACCTGATCATGAATGATGAAGTCAAGGGGACGTTTGTAAAACGCTCTAAGATCATTTCCACGATCCGCAAATATCTGGACGGACAGGGCTTTATGGAAGTGGAGACACCGATGCTCGTTGCAAACGCGGGCGGTGCCGCAGCAAGACCGTTCATGACGCATTTCAATGCGCTGGATGAGGATCTGAACCTGCGCATTTCCCTGGAGCTGTACTTAAAGCGTCTGATTGTCGGCGGACTCGAGAGAGTATATGAGATCGGCAGAGTCTTTCGGAATGAGGGACTGGACACGAGACACAATCCGGAGTTCACCCTGATGGAATTGTATCAGGCCTATACAGATTACTACGGGATGATGGATCTGACGGAGAACATGTTCCGTTATGTGGCACAGGAAGTGCTGGGCACGACAAAGTTTACATACGGCGATGTGGAACTGGATTTCGGCAAGCCGTTTGAGCGGATCACGATGATCGATGCCGTGAAGAAATATGCGGGCATTGATTTTGATCAGGTAAAGGATACCGAGGAGGCTAAGAAGCTGGCTGATGAGAAGGAGATCCACTACGAGCCTTATCATCAGAAGGGCGACATCATCAACCTGTTCTTTGAGGAGTTCGTGGAGGAGCATCTGGTGCAGCCGACCTTTGTCATGGACCATCCGGTTGAGATCTCCCCACTCACCAAGCGTAAACCGGACCGTCCGGATCTAGTGGAACGCTTCGAGCTGTTCATCAACACCTGGGAGATGTGCAACGCATACTCCGAGCTGAACGACCCGATCGATCAGAGAGAACGTTTCAAGGCACAGGATGCTGCCGCGGCAGCAGGCGATGAGGAAGCCAACCATACGGATGAAGACTTCCTGAACGCGCTGGAGATCGGCATGCCGCCCACAGGCGGGATCGGCTACGGCATCGACAGACTGACGATGCTGCTGACCAACAGCCCGGCGATCAGGGATGTGCTGCTGTTCCCGACGCTCAAATCTTTATCGTAAAAAATGGCGAAAAATCAGCGGTTACAAGTAGGCAAGGTCAAAATTTACGACCGATTTACGACCAAATAAGAGAACACGTTAATAAATAGAATCCCTCTTGCATGGGGATTCTATTTTTATATCTTGTGCGTGGCGAATTGTATTGAGAATGTGCTACATTTGACATATAATATCGTCAGGAGGATTTGAGCATGAATAAGACGATTTCCATGAGTATAAGGGTTAGTGAAGAAGAATTAGAAAAGCTTAAACAAGCGGCTCGACTTGAGTCATATTCCTCGTATAGTGAATTTATTAGAAGGACAGTTTTGATAGAGGCTGAAAAGATAATTAGAGCGAATGAAAACAATAAAATGCAAGGAGAGGGAAAATAATGGCATATCAAAGTATATCTGCTGCAAAGAATGCAAAGAATGATGAATTTTATACGCAATTAGTAGACATACAGGCAGAGTTAAAAAACTATAGTGATAAATTTGAGAATAAGGTTGTATTTTGCAATTGTGATGACCCCTTTGAATCGAATTTTGTTAAGTATTTTCTGATGAATTTTAATAGATTTAGGCTTAAAGAATTGATAGCCACAGGATATAAGACAAGTAGTTTTGCAGGAAAAGAGGTTACTGCATCAGAATATCCATATGTTTTAAAAGTAAATAGTACATCAAAATATCTAGTAGGTACACAAAAGGATTTAGATATTCCGGGAGCAAAGTATTTTTTGGAGACAGAGGGAAGCAAAATCATGTCTCCATTAATCGGAAATTATGCAGTAGATGAAGAAGGAAACCATATTCAAATTCAAATAAAGACGAAAGTTACTGATGAAAAAACGGGCAAAGAGCGTTCGAAGACGGTTAAGCAAGATTTGTTCTATGAAGCGGGTGATTTTAGAAGTGATATGTCTGTAGAGCTTCTGAAGGAATGTGATGTTGTTGTGACGAATCCCCCTTTCTCATTGTTTAGGGAATATGTATCGTTGCTTATGAAGTATGAAAAGGAATTTTTGATTATTGGAAATATTAATTGTATTTCATATAAGGAAGTATTTCCACTAATTCGTGATAATAAGATTTGGTTGGGTAATGGAATTGGAAGAAAAATATCAGGCTTCATTGTTCCTGATTATTACGAACTATATGGTTCAGAAGCAGACATCAATAAAAAAGGTGAACGTATAGTATCAACAAACAATGCTCTATGGCTGACAAATTTAGATCATATGAAGAGACATCAGATGTTGCCGTTAGATTTGGGATTTGTATATGAGGGTCATGAGGATATGTATCCGAAATACGACAACTATGATGCCATTGAAGTGACAAAAACAATACAAATTCCTTGTGATTATAAAGGTATAATGGGTGTTCCAATTTCATTTCTTGATGTTTTTTGTCCAGAACAGTTTGAGGTGGTTGGAATATCATCACAAGGTAATGATGATATAAGAACCCATAAAGATGATTATTATGATGGCTATGTTTGGAAGTGTGGAAAGAAAAAAGATAAAGACCATAGAATTAGTAGTTGGATGCCATTATTACAAACAGATAGTAAAGGTGGTACATTGTGTAAAAAAGATGGTGAGCCTGATTTATATCAACTTTATTGGCGCGTGTTTATTAGATTTACACAACAATTCATAGACTCACATC
>JAGCXZ010000151.1 GCA_017961065.1 Lachnospiraceae bacterium | reverse complement strand
GTCAGCAATTATTACAAGTCCATGAGTGCGCCAAACCTTGATATTCCGGGCACTGTAGACAAAAAGAAATAGGTTACAAAAAATTTTTTAAAAAAAATAATAAATCGGGGTTGATTTTTTGAATTAACATCCGATATATTATATACAAGTAAAGAAAATTACTTGTAAAACGGCACAGAGCTTAAAGGAGCGTACGGCCGGAGAGATCTGAGCCAGCGAGTAACACTTTTACTTACCCAAAGGCGTGGCAGGGAAGCCACATCACATCACATTTCAAGGAGGAAATAATATGGTAGTACAGCACAACATGACAGCGATGAACGCCAACAGACAGTTAGGCGTGACAGTAACATCTCAGAAGAAGGTTACAGAGAAGTTATCCAGTGGTTACAAAGTTAACCGTGCAGCTGACGATGCAGCAGGCCTCACGATCAGTGAGAAGATGAGAAGCCAGATCCGTGGTCTTACACAGGCTTCCAACAATGCTCAGGACGGCGTATCCTGCGTACAGACAGCTGAAGGTGCCCTGACAGAAGTTCACTCCATGTTACAGAGAATGAACGAGCTGGCAGTTAAGGCAGCAAACGGAACCAACACCACAGCAGACCGCAAAGCGATCCAGTTCGAAGTTGACGCTCTGATCTGCGAAATCGACAGAGTTAAGCAGTCCACACAGTTCAACACCCTGAACCTGTTAGATGGAACTTTCGCAACGAAAGAAAACATCACGGTACAGGTTGGTGCAGCTGATGCGGTTGAGCAGAGAATCCAGATCAAGATCGCTTCGATCTCCACTGGCAAACTCGGTGTTAAGGACGTTAATGTTAGCACACTTGATGGCGCACGTGCCGCAATCTCCAAGGTTACGTCAGCAATTGCCAAGATCTCCTCTATCAGATCCGGTCTTGGTGCTATCCAGAACCGTCTGGAGCACACCATTGCCAACCTGGACAACATCGTTGAGAACACGACAGCAGCAGAGAGCCAGATCCGTGATACCGACATGGCAGCAACCATGGTTGAGTACACGAAGAACAACATTCTTCAGCAGGCTGGCCAGGCAATGCTTGCACAGGCTAATCAGGCAACACAGGGCGTTCTGTCCTTACTCGGATAATCGCAAACGCTATCATAAGAAGAAAGACCGGGACGCCGGTCTTTTTTCTTTTCTAAAATCACAGGTTGTGATAAACTGAAACTAGGTTTACTTACATGCGGCATCCATGAGACAGAGGGCCCGGATGCCATAATCGGAGAGTGGCCGGCAAGGGAGAAGAGATGGGCTATTACGACAGTAATGTTAAGGTGCTGGTGGAACGTTTTCCCCACCTTAAGGATCATTTGACGGACATTGACAAAGCCTTTGAGATGGATGGCGAGGACATAGAGGGAAAGCATGTTATTTTTCTTCATGCGGGGCAGAATATCGTTCAGCTGGATTCCCTGTATGACATGGAGCCGGTCCTGGATGTGTGGCGTAAAGCCATGCCGCAGGTACCCATGTACGGAAAGGTTTTTCTCTTCGGGTTCGGAAACGGCTGTATGGCGCGCAAACTTCTGCAGACTCTGGATGATTCCAACAAGGTGATCGTCTACGAACCGGATTTCACGGTGCTGCATTATGTGATGGAGCACGAGGACATCACGGATATCCTGCTGGATTCCCGCTTCGATCTGATCGTCCGTTCTGCGATCACCGGTTCGATCGCCGAGCAGTTTGACCAGCGGATCAGTTATACCGATATAGAGACATTTCAGTACTATGTATATCCCAATTACAATCATGTGTTCACGGTGGAATACCTGGAATACATCCATGAGTTTGAGACGGCCTGTAATGCGATCAATTCCACACAGAGTGTTTTGGGAAGATACACGGAGGCAAATTTTATAAATACATTTGCCAACATGAATGCGCTGCTCACAAGCAAGTCGATCGAGGACCTCTATCACCGGATCCCAAAGGACATTCCGGCCATCATCGTTGCGAGCGGCCCTTCCCTTGACAAAAACGTGCATCTGCTTGAGCAGGCCAGAGGGAAGGCTTTTATCATCGCCGTGGATTCCTCGCTGCGTACCGTCCTTAAGACCGGCATTGCTCCGGACTTATGCGTGACGATCGATGCCAAGAAACTGAGCAAGCACTTTTCGGACGACCGGGCCAATGATGTGCCGATGGTCTGCCATCTGACTTCGAACAGAGAGATCATTCAAAATCACAGAGCAGCCAAGTTCTTCATCAACGACTTGAATCATCATGTACAGCACTTTTTCTCCCGCCACACGCATCTCTTCCCGGTAGTATCTACGGGCGGATCGGTGGCAAACAACGCGTTTTCCATTGCACAGATGCTCGGATTTGAGACGATCATCATGATCGGACAGGACCTGGCCTACACGGATAACCGCACGCATTCTGCTGCAAGTGTCCGCGGTGAGCGCAATGTCGATGCTTCGACCCTGGATCATGTGATGACGGAGGGCATCGACGGGAAGCCGATCGCGGCCTCCAATGAATTCACGCTTTACCGCAACTGGATCCAGGAGCAGATCGTCAATTATCCGAATCTGACCGTTGTGGATGCGACGGAAGGCGGCGCCAAGATTTACGGATCGAAGATCATGACCTTCCGGGAGGCGATCGATACGTACTGCGGCAAAACATATGATATCGCGTCGATCATCGATCAGACGGACGATTTTATGTCGGAGCAGGAGAGGGCGGAATTGGTCGACTACATACACGGGATCCCGGCAGAACTCGAAGAATGCCTGCGCAAGGCCAAAGAGGGTATCCGTGTATACGAACAGATGCAGAAGCTCGTGATATCGGACAAGTACCAGAATGCGCGGTTTAAGAACGAATTTGAAAAGACCAAAATGATCAACACCTACCTGGACAAGGCGCCTGTCATGGAATATGTCAAGAACGAGATCCAGAATGATACCAACGCTTTGCTGAAGACCGTTTATGCAGAGGGCAAGGACGAGCGATCTGAGCTGATGGCCAGCTGCAGGATGGGGATCGATTACTTAAAGATCATGGAAACAGGGATCCGCACCATGATCGACAAGTGTACGGAAGCGGTAAAACAGGTGCACCTGTAAAGGGCCAGACAACGGAAATGTCCGGCCGGATGCCGGATGAAAAATAAAAAGAGGTGAGATAATGGCAGAACAGAAAAAGATTTACGACGATCTCTTTATCTTCGAGATGGCGAACTCCCATCAGGGCAGCGTGGAACACGGCATCGATATCATCCGTGCCATGGGAAAGATCGCTAGGAAACACAATATCAAGGCGGCTGTGAAACTGCAGTACCGCGAACTGGATTCGTTCATCCATCCCGATTTCAAGGACCGGACGGATGTGAAACATATCCCGCGCTTCTTAAGCACAAGGCTGACGTTTGACCAGTTCTCGGAGCTGGTGAACGCGATCCGCGCGGAAGGCATGCTGACCATGAGTACGCCGTTTGATGAGACCGGCGTGGAATGGTGCATGGATCAGGGGCTGGACATCATCAAGGTTGCAAGCTGCTCGTCCGCCGACTGGCCGCTGCTTGCCAAGGTGGCAGGTGCAAAACGGCCGCTGATCATCTCCACAGGCGGCAAAACCCTTGAGGACATCGACAAATTATATAACTTCTTCACGCACCGGGGCTGTGATTTTGCGTTCATGCACTGCATCGCGGAATATCCCGCACCGCCCGAGTCCCTTCAGCTGGATTTCATCGATAAGATGAAGAGGCGTTACAGGGACATCACGATCGGCTATTCGGGCCATGAAGCGCCCGATGACAACATCGTCGGCATGATGGCCGTTGCAAAAGGCGTGCGCATCTTAGAGCGCCATGTCGGGCTGCCGACGGAAACCATCAAACTGAATGCCTATTCCATGAACCCGGAACAGGCGGAAAAATGGGTTGAATCTGTTCTGCAGGCCAAAGCGATGTGTTCGCTGAAGAGAGAAGGGCAGAAATATGTCAGCCAGGCGGAACTGGATTCGCTCCGCTCCCTGATGCGCGGCGTCTATGCGAAGAAGGACATCGCCGAGGGCGAAGCGCTCACAACGGAAAATGTCTTCTTTGCAATGCCCTGCGGTGAGAAGCAGATGACCAGCGGGGAGTTCAAAGACGGAAAACTGACCGCGAGTCGGGCGTACAAATTGAACGAGGAGATCCAGGAGCATCCCAAGATCACGGGCGTTGGGATCGTCAGAGGTGCCGTACATGATGCAAAGGGTATGCTGTATGAGGCCGGCATTGCGCTCGGAAACGATTTTGAAGTGGAACTGTCCCATCATTACGGGATCCCGCACTTCAGGCAGTACGGCGCGATCATCATCAACATCATCAACCGCGAATACTGCAAGAAATACATCATTGTGCTTCCGGGACAGCAGCATCCTTTCCATGCGCATAAGATCAAGGAGGAGACCTTCCAGGTGCTCTACGGGGATCTGGATGTGCAGCTTGAGGACGGCGTGGAGAAGCACCTGCATCCGGGTGACATGCAGACTGTTATGCGCGGTGAAATGCATGCCTTTTCGAGTAAGACCGGTGCGATCTTTGAAGAGGTCAGTACACAGCATATGAAGAGCGACAGTTATTATAAGGATCCGGAGATCGCAGCACTGGATCCGATGGAGCGTAAGACCTACCTGAAAAAATGGTGATACGCTACCAAAATCCCCCTGAATGTAGTATAATGGTTGTGTTTAGAGCAAACGGGGGGCATCATGGGAAATAAGATAAAAGAGAGAATCCAATATTGGGCACAGATCCTTCTGGTGCCGGTGTATGGACTCTCTTTTTTCTTTCCGAGAAATAAAAAGCTCTGGCTGTTCGGATCCACGTTCGGCAGGAGATTTGCGGACAGTCCGCGCTACTTCTATCTCTACTTAAGCGAGCATAAAGACGAGCTGGATCCCGGCTTAAGGCCCGTTTGGATCACCGACCGGGACGAGATCGTAAAAGCGCTCACCGATGCCGGATTAGAGGCTGTAAAAAGAGGCAGTGCAAGATCCGTCTGGATGCGCTTAAGAGGCGGCGTTTACTTTTATGACAATTACCCGAAGGACATCAGCCACTGGCTTTCGGGAGGCGCTCTTAAGATCAATCTCTGGCACGGGGTTCCGCTGAAAAAGATCCAGCATGACAATGAAATGGATCATATCCGGCATCCGAAGAATGCGTGGGAGAAGTGGAAAGGCTTCCCGAGGCGCCTGTCCGATGAGAAGAAGAGTCATTATATCCTGGCAACTTCCGAATACTACCGGCCGATCTTTGAACGGGCTTTTCAGACAAAAAGGTCGATCGTGAACCGGTATCCGCGGACGGATATCTTTACCTGTGACCGGATCCGGAACGTGCTCCTTCCGTCAGAGGAAAAGTCGCTGGAGGACCTGGAAAACAAACGGAAAACGCACGATAAGGTATTTCTGTACGCGCCTACGTTCCGGGACAGCGAGAAAGAGTTCTTCGACCGGGTGGACCTCAAACGCCTGCAGGCTTTTCTTGAGAAGAACCGCTACCTGCTTGCCGTTAAACTGCACTGCAAGTCCAAGCTCAAAGAGGCGTTTGAAGCGCTGGAGAGTCCGCATGTATGCGTGATCGATCCTGCGGCCGACCCCAGCATGTTCTTAGGGCTGGCCGATGCGCTGATCACGGATTATTCATCCGTTTATTTCGACTATCTGCTGGCAGACCGCCCGGAGATCTTTTTCCATTACGATCTGCAGGAATATCTGGAAAGATCAAGGGAATTATATTTTGATTTCGATGCGTTCACACCGGGCTTAAAGTGCGAGGATCAGGACGGGCTGGAGAAATGTATGCTGCAGGCTTTTCAAACAGCGGGTGATTTTGCGGCAAGTCGTGCCGATATAAAAGATAAGGCCTTTGTTCCGATGGGGGACTGCGCGTCGGAAGAACTGTATCGGAAGATCCGCGCCCTTTTGTGATGAAAATCAGCAAAAAAGCCGATATATATGTATATTATGCACAGGATGTGCATAAGCAGGGAGGCTGAACATGAAAAAAGTGATCACATACGGAACCTTTGATCTGCTTCACTACGGACACATCAACTTGCTTCAGCGCGCAAAGGCGCTCGGAGACTATCTGATCGTGGCGCTTTCCACGGATGAATTTAATTCCGTCGAAAAGAATAAATATACTTATTTCACTTATGAGGAGCGCAAGCGCCTTCTCGAGGCGATCCGCTATGTGGACCTGGTGATCCCGGAAACCTGTTGGGAGCAGAAGGCATCCGATGTGCAGGAATTCAAGGTGGATACTTTTGTGATCGGGGATGACTGGAAAGGGAAATTTGATTTCCTGAAGGAATACTGTGAGGTGGTCTATCTCGAAAGAACGCCGGAGATCTCCACCACGAAGATCAAGAAGGATTTAAAACTGTAAGGATAAGAAATGAATTTGCAGGTAATATCTATTGACAATATGGACCGGGATGTCTGGGATGCGTTTGTAAGAGGCAACAGTCAGGGGTATGCCTACCATCTTTATGATGTGATCCGTTGGGATAGATGGATCAATGATAAAGATATCTCTTTTTGTATTCAGGATGACCGGATCGGAATTGTTATGGTTGTTCAGCTTCATATTGAGTACAAGAGTAATGAAGGGAAGCACAGGTTGCATTCGGAGTGGGGGTATGTCTTAAAGGACGGTCTTACGCGCAAAGAAAAAAACAAGGTTAAGGTTGCCTTTATGGAGCATATAGACAGGCTCATTATTGAGAAAACGGTTACAAAGTACAATATCGGTGTTGCGCCCCTTTCGGAGTATATGCAACCGCAGAATCATGTTATGGTTAATCCTGTAGTAGAAATGGGATTTGCTCCATTTGTGCGGTATACTTATATTGTTGACCTAAACAAACCGAAGGAAGAATTGCTTGCCAACTGCGAACAGACAACCAGGCAGGCGATCCGAAAGATTCGGTCAGACTCCGAATATGTTATCAGAGAAGCATCGGCTTGCGAGAAAGACTGCCAAACATATCTGCAACTGCACGAACAGACATATACCAGAACAGGAGCTGCAGGTGCTATTATTCACGAACCGTACCAGAGGAATATATTTTTCACTTTGATTCCGAAAGGAATTGCGCGGGTCTTTTTTCTGACTGAGGCTCAGACGGGAAATGTATTGGCTGCTACGGTAATCCTGCTCTATAAAAACAGTGCATACTATTGGTGGGGGGCTTCGGTTGATGAAAAAGAGGTCGGTATCAATAAATATCTGCTCTTTGCGTCCATGATGCATGTGCGCCCGGAAAATATGGCCCCGGAGGAGCATTTTTGGTTTGAGACAGGCGGGGCGTATCCGTATGCCCGTTCCGGAAAAGAAAAAGGCCTTAATGACTTTAAAAAATGCTTTGGAACAATGCTTCATCCTATTTTCCGCGGTGAGTACGTTTTTTCGCCGGATGTTATTCGTTAGCAAGAGGGAGGCGGCATGGAGAAACGGTTAAATTTTACGGTGGGCCCCGTCATGATGAATGAGGAGGTCCTGCGGATCGGCGGACAGGACAATCCGTATTTCCGCACGGCCGATTTTTCGGCGCTGATGAAGGAAAATGAAAAGATGCTGCTTTCGCTTGCGGAAGCGGATGAGAAGGACAGGGTCGTGTTCCTGACCGCATCCGGGACCGGCGGGATGGAAATGGCGCTTATCAATGCCTTTACGCCACAGGACAAAGTGCTTGCGGTCAACGGCGGGAGTTTCGATGCCAGGTTTGAAGAATTGCTCGGTATGCATGGCATCCCGCATGAGACGATCCGCCTGGAACCCGGACGGGCGCTTAGGCCGGAACATCTGGCTCCTTTTGAAAACGCCGGTCTGACGGGGTTTGTTGT
>JAGCXZ010000150.1 GCA_017961065.1 Lachnospiraceae bacterium | reverse complement strand
CCCGAAGGTGCAGCGTTCCCATGATCTTTGCGGAAACCGGTTCCAGCTCCGTCCCGAGGATCAGGAAGAAGCAGTTTAACAGCCCCCATACCACGTACTTGCTCTCCGAGCCGTGCCACATACCGGTCAGGATCCAGACCGCGATCATCGGCAGGTACACCGGCACGCGTTTCCCGACGCCTTCCGAGATATGCGTCCTACACCACTTTCCGAGGTTTAAGACCTTCTTGTTCACGGAAAGCGGATAGAAAATATAATCGCGGAACCAGGTTCCCAGCGTCATATGCCATCTGCGCCAGTATTCGGCGATACTCTTGGAAAAGAACGGCCGCTCGAAGTTGTCCGTCACCCGGATGCCGAAGAGCTGCGCCACGCCGATCGCCACATCGATCCCGCCCGAGAAATCCCCGTATATCTGGAACGCATAGAAGAAAATGCAGAGCAGGAGGTAGATCCCCTTATAGTCCTCGCGGAACGCAGAGGCTCTCATCACGTAGGCAGAAAGCCTGTCGGCAATCACCAGCTTCTTGAACAGACCCCACAGAATCCGGAACAGTCCGGCCTTGATCTGCTCCGTGGAGAACTGCTTTCTCTCAAACAGCTGCGCGTGCAGATCCGAAAACCTTGAGATCGGTCCCTGTATGATCTGCGGGAAAAAGCTGACAAAGAGCAGGAAGCGGAAATAGTTCTTCTCTGCCTTGACTTTCCCGTATTAAACATCGATCAGGTAGCCGAGACTCTGGAATGTGTAGAACGAAATGCCAAGCGGCAGGATCAGCCCCGGCTGCATCACGAGGTTCGTGTTCCCGAACCACGTCAGGCGGTAGTAGTTAAAGTAGGCAATCGCGATATCCAGGTACTTGATCGTTGCAAGGATCCCGACATTCAGTAATAAACACAAAAACAAGAGCCGCTTTTGTCTGCTCTTGATGCCGGCTTTGTATGCTTTTTTTTCTTCTCTGCCAAGCTCTTCCTTATGATCCGAAAGGTAAGCGTCGCGCTTCGCGCTCAACCCGTCGATCCGTGCGGCCGCAGCGTATACCGTGCTCGCCGTTGTCAGGATGTAGAACACATACTTTGGTCCGCAGAGGCAGTAGAACACTATGCTTGCAATGAGCAAAATCACCCACTGGTACGATCCGCGGATCAGGTAGAACAGCGCCAGGACTGCGAGGCAGAAGAAAACGAATTCTACAGATATCAGCAACATTATTCTTCCATCAGTTCTTCAAGCAGTTTCCAGATAGACTGCATCGAATTGAAATTATTCGGCACCATCTGTTCCGCAGTGATCTCTACGTCAAAGTTGTCCATCAGTTCGCCAACGAGCGTGATCACATCAAAGGAATCAAAGATCCTGTGATCGATCAGGCCGGTTTCCGTATCATAATCGACCTCCGGATGGATCTGTGTCAGTATTTCGCGTAATTCTTCCATTTTATTCTCCTTATCCCTCTGCACCCTTCGTATGCGGGTGCTTTTCAGGGTTTCTTACGAATTTGCGTGCATTTCCTTTAATTTCATACGATCCACCTTGCCGTTCTTAAGCATCGGGATCTCCTCGAGCCTGTGCACTTCGTTCGGGACCATGTATCTTACAAGCCTTTTCTTCAGGTCCTCGGTCAGCTTCGCATCATCATAGCTTTCCGATTCGTAATACATGATGATCTTGTCGGTCTTTGCATCATGGATGCAGTAGGCATTTTTGATCCCGGGCAGGAACGCGGCCGTAGCCTCGATCTCTCCCAGCTCGATCCTGTGTCCCATATGTTTGATCTGGTAATCCTTGCGGCTGATGAAGACGAGGTCTCCGTTTTCGTCGTACCTGGCCAGATCGCCCGTGCGGTAAATGCGCTCCGGATAGTAGGGATTGAGCGGGTTCTGCACGAAGAACTCGCTTGTCTTCTCCGGCGCGTTGTAGTAACCGAGCGCAAGGCAGGTACCCTTTACGCAGATCTCACCGGTCACATCCCGGCGTGATATCTTCTTGTTGTCCTCATCGAGCAGAAAGACCGATGTATTGTGGAACGGCTTGCCGATCGGAATGGTCTCGCTCTCATCATATACCCTGTCGCACACATAATAGGTGCACACGCCCGTGATCTCCGTAGGTCCGTAGATCTGGATGAAAGTCACGTCCGGCAGGTTCTCGTACCAGTAATTGTAGCATTTGACGGGCATGGCCTCCGCGCCGAACACAACGGTCTTAAGGGCGGAAGGCTTGAGCGTGCGGAAGCCTTTCAGTGTGGAGATCATCTTCAGGGCCGAAGGCACCCAGCGGATGAACGTGATATGATTGTCTTCCAGATAGTTTAAGAGCTTGAGCGGTACGGAAAAATCGGCAAGCGGCACGATCCCCATCGTTGCCTTTTCATGCAGCGTGCAGTAGATGTCTATGAGGGATGCGTCAAAATAAAACGGCGCCTGGTTTGCCACGACATCGTCTTTTCCGATCGGGATCACGGCGCAGAATTCATCGATATAGTCGATCAGGGACGCATGCGATACCACAACGCCCTTGGGAACGCCCGTGGAACCGGATGTATAGAGCACATACAGCGGATCCGTATCCAGCATGTGGGAGAGCTGCTCCTCGATCAGCTTATCGTCCGCCTCCTCATCCGTGAATTCCTCGATCAGGAAGACCTGCTTGCAGTAGGTCCTTGCCATATCATAATGGGAGGCATCCGTTAAAATGCCCACCGGCTTTAAGTTCTCCATTACGAGCGCGAGCCGGTACTCCGGCATGGATGTGTCGATCGGCGAATAGAAATTGCCGGAATACATCACGCCGAAAAATCCCGCGATCGTCATCGGCGATTTGTCCATATAGACCGCAACGGGTCTGCCCGAAACCTGCAGTTCACGGATCAGCCTTGTCGCGATGTTCCCTGCGATCCTGTCAAGCTTCCCGTACGAAAGCCTGACGGTCGCATCAAAATAAGCACATTTGTCAGGGCACTCGGCTGCCGCAGCCCTCAGATAATCCACTACCGTTCTCTGTACCATTTTATCCCGCTTTCAAACCATTTCAGGGCCTCCGGGCCCAAATCTTTAACATTGTACCGCCCGCCTCAACGACCGTCAAGAATGCGGCTAAAAATTGATCCGCTCCTCTTCGACCACCACCGGCCGGTGGATCACACGCGCGTTGATGTTGAGCACATACTCGCCCAGAAAGCCGATGAAGAACAGCTGCAGCGACCCGAGCAGAAAGATCCCGATCGTCATCGGCGCGTAACCCGCCGAGAACGTATTCCAGTATTTCAGCTTCAGTACAAGATAAACGATCGCCACGATAAAGCTGATGATCCCGGCTACAAACCCGATCAGTGTCGCAAGACGCAGACCGACCTTGGTGTAACTCGTAAAACTCAGCATGGCTGCATCATACAGGCTGTAGAAGTTGTTGGAGCTTTTTCCCGATCTGCGCTTCTCCTGCTCATACTCCACTTCGATCATGTTAAAGCCTTCCCCGTACTCCGCAACGATCCCTCTTAAGAACGGGATCGGGTCGTCGAGTTCTCGCATCAGCTGGACAAACGTCTTGTCGTACAGACCGTATCCGCTGAAATGCTCGATCATCTTGACCGAGGACATGTTCCTGATGAGCTTGTAGTAGCAGGTCCGCAGGAAATAGATGAATCCGTTCTCCTTGCTCGAAGACTTGACGCCGAGCACGACCTTATGGCCTTCCTCCCACTTGTGCACAAGCGTCGGGATCAGGCTCACCGGTTCCTGGAAATCCGCAACGATCGAGATCGTGCAGTCTCCCGTGGTCTGGCAGATCCCATGGAAGGGCGAATTGACCTGTCCGAAATTCGTGACGTTCAAAACGGCCTTGATCTTCGGATTCTGCGCGCAGAGCGAACGGATCACGTCTCTGGTGCCGTCCGTCCACCAGTTTTCGAACACAACGATCTCGTAATCGTAGTCCGGCAGGTTGGTCGAAACCTCCTCAATGATCGCCTTCGTGATCGGCCCTATATTTTCCCTCTCGTTAAAAGTCGGGATCATGAAACTTACAGTTTTCATATGATTAACCTTTTTATCCGTATTTGCCGCGTTTTTGCGGGCATTGTCCTTACCAATCAAATATACCGCATTATATAGGAAACATCAAGCAAAGTCACTCTTCCTGCATCATCTGCGCGTCGATCCAGGCAACGCGGTCGGCAAAGAACTGCAGTCTCCCCGCAGCCTGCGCCTCATAACTGTCTCCGTAGCGGATCCCGAGATCCGGCCAGTCGGCCCGCCATCTCCTGTAATCAAGGTCGCCGTCCTCTTCCATTTCACCGATACGCTTTTCGAAACGCTCCAGCGCCGAAAACATGGCTTCCCGGACGCCGCCGTTCAGATAGGCGTCCCGCACCGCGTCCCGGAATTCCTCCCGTTCAAAGAGCCCTTCATACCAGCTCATCCTGCGGAGCTTCCAGCCCTGCGGCTCATCAAAGAAGGCACCGAACTTGTCGGCGATCCAGCCGAGGCTTAGATCCAGGTCCCAGACCGGGCCCATGTAGAATTTCCCCGCATCCGCCTTATAGTAAAAGTACGTGGATCTGAAATCCGCGTCATAGTTCATGCTGATCTCCTGCGCCCAGTAATAGGCGACCAGGCTGTCCAGATCGATGATCTCCGTGAAGCGTTCATCCGACGGGTCCGTAACGACGTCGATGAATTCCTGCAAAAGTGCCTGCTTATCGGCCTTTCCCTGCTCCGTATCCTCCTTGGGCCACACCAGATCCGCAAACATGGCACGGTAGTCACCCTTGGCATTTTCCCAGGCCGGACAGGAATAATATAACGGCTGTTCTTCATCTGTTCCGCCCCAGTTTAACAGGAAATCTCCTTCCCGCAACGCGATGCGGTCGCGGTCCACATTGACTTTTGTGGTCAAAAGATAGACCCCCTGGTATTCCCCGTCGATATAGAGCGTAACCTGCTCGCAGTGCGGTTCGTAGGCCACCCCCAGATCGGAGGACATCTGCAGGAACACTTCGTTGTTTAAAAGCGTCTTATCCATCGCGTTACCGATCAGGTTCCACTTCCGGTTCTTGCCCAGTCCGAGCAGATAGTTCGCTTTCTCAAAGTCGATCGAAAAGGATTTCTTGTCGCAGAAATCCCAGGATGTATTTCCCCTGCCCCGCAGCGTTACGCTGCCGAGCACGTTTTTGCTCGCATCCCTGCTGTGGATCTCATCGATCCAGTGCCTGTCATGCGCCAGATCGCGGTCAACGCTCAGCGTCAGATTCCCGTAGCACTGCACACTCTTATCCGATGCGACCAGATCCGCAAGCGAGGGTGAGCGCTCATCCAGCGTGATCGACAGAACCGGCAGGTGCGTTCTGCGCAGGATCAGATTTCTGAATCCCACCGCATAGGTATCCGTCGCGGAAAAATCAATCTCATAGCGGTTTAAATAGTTGCCGAAGGCATCTTTCGCATAGCAGACAAGATGTGACGCATCCAGATCCATGGGGACGATCAGGTACTGCTCCAGTTCGTTCTCATCAAACAGCGTCGCCTGCAGGTCGCAGGGCAATCCCCTGTTCTCATCCGCCGGCAGGAAAAACCGCACGCCCGCCAGGGTATCCAGCTCTTCCGCACTCATCTGCAGGGTCGCTTTTTCGCGCATGGCTTGGGCCTTGCGGTCCATATAGAGCAAGGCGCCAAGGATCGCGGCCGAAATGACCACTATGGTCAATATCCTGATCCGAAGCTGTTTCATCAGCCCATCTCCTCATAGAGGCGGACAGCGTATCCGTCCGTCATCCCCGAAACGTAATCCGTGACAAGCAGCAGACGCAGGTAGAGTTTTTCCACCTCATCACAGTCTTTTGCGTATCTGAAATAGATCCGTTTGAAATCATCACTCATGAGCCGCACCAGTTTCTCGTCAACAGCGCTGCTGTTCTCCTCCCAGAGCGGCGTATCGTAATACAGGAAACTGCCCGTAAAGCGGCGCAGCAGAAAATCAAAGATCGAATCGGCCCTGACTTCGAGGGCAAGGATCGGCCTGCAGACAAAGGCGTAGCGGTACGCAATGTCCTGCAATGCTTTTACCAGCGAATGCACATCCGTTCCGTCCAGAAGCTCAAGCCGGTAGGTTCCGGCCATGATCTCATCGTAATGCGCGATAAAACTGTCCGTTGCGGCTCCAAGCAGCACGCTCTGCACCGAAATGATCCAGTTCTGCACGGCGTAAAGGGACGGACTGGGATAGCCGATATCCTTCCCCTTTTCGTACTTTTCTTCGAGCCACCCGATCAGGTTCTTCACATCCGTGCCGGCATCCTTGCCAAGGCAGGCGAGGCGGAGTTCCGAAAGCAGCGTATCGTAATCCAGCAGTCCCTTCCGGAATGCGTCCTCAATGTCAGCCGTCGTGTAGGCGATGTCGTCCGCGGCCTCCAGCAGGAAGGTCAGCGGATGCCTTGCGCCGTTCGTTCCGGTGGAACGCTGCACATCCGCAAAAAGCGCGCGCTCCGCGTAAAAATAACCCATCTTCTTATGTCTGATGTCCCTGCCGGGATCTTTTTTGTCATAGGAGATCTCCAGGGAAGAGCCCGGATACTTCATCAGCGTCCCGAGGAGCGCTTTGGTCAGATTCATCCCGTTCTCATCCACAAGGTAATGCAGCTTGCTGACCACGCGGATCGCCTGCGCATTGCCTTCAAAGTGCGTAAAGTCCGCCTGCATCTGCTCACTCAGCACCTCGGAGAGCGGGCGGCCGTTATAGCAGATCAGGTTCAGATTCTTTGCAAACCAGTCTCGGATCGCGCTTTCCCCGAAATGCCCGAAAGGCGGATTCCCGATATCATGCAGGAGTCCCGCGCACTGCAGGACCTCGGCGATATCCATCTGCGTCTGTACGGTAAAATCAGGATCCTTTCCTTCGGTGATGATCCTGCTGCCGACACTCTGGCCCAGTGATTTTGCAAAGGAAGACACCTCGAGGGAGTGTGTCAGACGGGTCCTGATAAAATCATTCTGCTCGAGCGGAAATACCTGCGTTTTATCCTGCAGCCTGCGGAAAGAGGCGCTGGAAATGATCCTGTGATAATCTTTTTCGAATTCCGTGCGCAGATCGCCTCCCTTGACGGGATGAACGGTACTTCTCGGTCTCTGGCTGCACATCAGTTGTTTCCAGTTCATGGCATATCCTCCGGGGTCCAGAATGTCACCTCGTATACCGCGTTGCCTGCTGCAAGCGGCAGGGTATCTGTCTTTTTGTAGCCGTTTTCCAGAAGCAGCGCTTCATCCACATACAGGCCCTCTTCATCAGCGGTTACAAGCGTATAGGCATGTTCTTTGATCTTTGAAACGATCTCGTCCTGATAGGAAAGGTGCATTTTAATGATCTCCCCGGCATGCGGGAAGACGGTGTGTGCTTTTTGATCCTCCTTCCAGATCCTGCGCATCGCGGGCTGCATCACGCCTGTATGACCGTTGTTGTAAACATATTTGCCTTTTTCCATCGCCATATAGGCAAGCAGCGGGGAATAATAAACATCCTGACGGTTTTTATCCGGTGTTTCATACGTATCCACATAGTGCTGCGCCTGTTCCCAGGCGGCATGCTCCTCCTCCGTCATCATATGGAGCGGAAGCTTTTTATATCCGAGAAAGATCGAGACGAGGGCGATCGCGGCAAACAGAACGGTCTGCAGCGCAGGGCGCGGCACGCGCAGATAGACCGCGTAGCAGATCAGCGCCGCGACAATGACATACGGGATCCACAGCTGCAGGTAATAACTTAAGTACTGGCCATTCTCACGCCCCAGCACCAGCATACAGAGGCCCTGCAATACGACCTGGATCACGGCCAGATGCAGGATATCCGGGTTCGTATTCCATGTTCCGGCTGCTTTCTTTTTCCCGAACGGATGCTTTGCTCTGTGTTTGCGGACAACGGTAAGGATCAGGCTCAGGCCCAGGATCGCAAACGGCACGAAGAATGTCAGCAGCAGATAGCCGTACTGCTGCAGGACATATAAGAACACGGGCGAGCGCAGATAGTCTCCAAGCGAAACGGCCGCGGGTAGCGCAACGCCCGGCGGGGTCAGGACGCCCGGAAGGGACGATAAAGCCGGCGAGGCGGCAATCGGCAGAAAACGGCTGATCGGCTGCCAAATATGGGTCCCATTTAAAAAATACAAACTGTAGGTGTAATATAACGGCCAGAAACGCGAAATGACCAGAACGGACAATGCCCCCTGGAAAAGGCACATAAGCGGAAAATGCCAGGCTTTGCGCCGGTTATAAAGCAGCTCGTAAATAAAAATAGCACCCGCTATCGTAATGAAGTACAGTTTGGTGTAAAACAGCAGAACGCACAGGAATGCCGTAAGCGTCGTTCTGTTTTTGATCCCGGGCTTCACCGCGCAGGTAAATGTCAGTAAGGTAAGGAAGATCCCAAGCGAATTCGGCGTCGTGGAAAGATAGCCGAACCGCCAGTGGCAGAACAGCACCAGCATGGCACCAAGGGCCGGCAGAGCGGTATCGTCGCTGTAGCCTGCGATCAGCCTGTAGACAAGAATGCCGCTGCCGATCATGGACAGCAGCGCCACGACATAGTGCGCCAGTATGATCTTTCCGCCCAGAACAAAGGCAAACGCGGCGCAGATCAGACTGTTGAGAAAAGAGTACTGATACAGCACCGGCGGCGTCCTGCGCCGGACGTCGAGCGACTGCATCAGGTAAGGATTGTCTCCTTCCAGAATGGCCTGCGTCAGCTGAACGTCGGCAGCCTCGCGGTATTCGTTGACTGCCGCCGGAAAGGCCGAAAGCCTGTAGCAGCACCTGAACAGGAAAAACACCGCGAACGCAAGGATCGCGATGGTCATCAGGGTATACCAGATGGATTGTTGCCTGATCTTCTTAATCAACCGCGGAATTCTCCCTCATGCTCGATCAGCGACACGCCGGTAACGCCTTCCGTCTGATCCACTGCATTGACCAGTGCGGTCGCATCCTTGGTACGGACTTCGTAGACCAGATCGATCCCGGTCGCAGTCAGGTTTCTGGATTTCACGTGCCGTCCCGTTGTGTGCCGGGTCAGAACAGCGTCGAGCTTCTTCTCGATCTCCTTGTCCGTGCTGTTCACAAAAAGAATATTGTCCGATCTGCTCTCCGGGATCAGCCTTAAGAGCAGGATCGCGATCGTTACGCAGGCTGCCACGATAACGGCAACCTTGTAGAGTCCGGTTCCGCAGATGATCCCCGTCCCGATCGACCAGAACAGGAACAGCAGGTCCATCGGCTCCTTGATCGCCGTACGGAAACGCACGATTGAAAGCGCGCCGACCATACCGAGCGAGATCACGAGGCTTGACTGCATCGCGATGATGATGCCGCAGGTCACCAGCGAGATCGCCGCCATGGAGATGTTATAGCTTTTGGAATAAAAGCCGTTCTTCGTCAGCAGCCGGTAAATGAGGAACAGATATACCGCCAGCACAAACGCGACAGTCATCGACAGGATGATCTCGGCCGATGTCAGCGTCGCGCCGGAAAATCCCTGGAACAGATTGTTTCGGATCACATCTTTAAAACTCATCTCTTTACTCCTGTTTGATCGTTGATTCAGCTGCCGGGAAGGGCCAGCCTGGATAGGTAGTACTTGGAAAAGGATGTCCTGCGCAGTTCTCCCGTCTGCAGGAGCATCCGGATATAGTCGGGAAGGAACTCGTCGTATTTAACCTCGAGCACATGCATTCCCGTTTCACAGACAGGCACGGTCTGCATCTGCGGTTCAAAGAAGTGCGCATAATCCGCACTTGCCGCTATATTTCTGTCAAACGTTACGCGGACATTGCACAGGCCGTACACAAAGGCCGTCCGCTCATAGTCTACAACGGAGGCAGGCCGGTACCCTTCGGCGGTGATCTTCTGCGCAAAGGTATGCAGCACGCCTTCGGAGCTCTCCTCTGAAACGATCGCCGGCTCCCTGCCCTCACCCAGGATCGCAGAAAGCGGGCCGCCGTGCATGCAGGCCTTAAACTGCTCCCGCGTCAGCTTCGCGCTGACCTTTGTCGTGGTGTCATGCTCCTTGCTCTTGATCTCGGCCCGGATCACGCTGTCGCTGCAGTTGTAGATCCGGATCCGGTATTTGACTCTTTCTCCGACGCCGGCCTGGTTCTCGTAGAAGCAGGCATGTTCCGGGGAGTCAAAATAAACACTGCGGATCCGGTAGCAGGTACCTTCCTGATGCGAATCCATTTGCATGACGCCTTTGATCCTGTTCTCGATCCGCGCAAAATCGCGGTCATCGCAGATAAACTTCAGTTCTTTGCGGTTTTTCATGCTTCTTAACCCAATCCGGCTCCTTTTGCGAACCGGTCCACAAGATCCGCCTGCAGAAGGATCTCTTCCCGGATGGCTGCCGCGGTATCCGGGTCGCCGACCGCCTGCATCATTTTCTTTAAGATCTCCTGAAACTGATTGCAGGCAGGAACCGGGATCTTCTCCTCGCCCGCATTGCTTTTGATCGAAAGTTCCGGTTTGAAGTCACCCGGTGCCGTGTAAAAGCGCGGCGCAAGAAGCGTCGCTTCGGAACCCCAGAGCTCCAGTTCGCATTTATATGCCTGATCCATGCCAAAGGACAGCTGTACGTTCATCTTTCCGTCCGTTAAGGTTCCGGATCCGTAAATATCCACTTCGTGCCCGGGCGTTGTCGTTAAGGACGGCGCCAGCACCTCGATCTGTCCGCTTAAAAACTGCGAGGCCAGTTTCAGCGTATACCCGCCGCAGTCAAACAGCGCGCCGCCGCCGAAATACCGGCTGTAGCGGAAATCATTTGCCGCCCTGTGCGGAAAACCGAACGCGGTCCTGATGAGCCTTAATTCCCCGATCTTGCCCTGCGCAAGGAGTTCCCTGATCTTTAAGAACTGCTCATGGAGCGGGAACCCGTAGTTTTCGATCACCGCAAGGTTCTTTTCTTCGGCGATGCCAAGGAGTTCCTGCGTATCCTGCTTTGAAAGCGTGAACGGCTTTTCCATCAGAACGTGCTTTCCGTTCTCAAGCGCCATCCTGCCCCATTTGTAGTGGAGGGAAGGCGGGAGCGGCATGTAGATGATGTCGATGTCATCCTGCGTAAGCAGTTCGCCGTAGCTCTCATAGACTCTGCCGCCGAAGGTGGTGACGAATTCATCCGCAAGTTCACGCGTGCGCGCGCCTGCGCTCTGCGCATACGCATCGTCCTTCTCCGGCCTGTCCCATTCGGTTTCACCGGCAACAGCCACCCCGGCATATTCAATGCCTTCGGTAGAAAAAATTGTAGGGATCATGCGGGTTTTCGCGATGTTCGCAGGACCCATCACACCGATCTTCAACATAGTAAACCTCTTTTCGTGTGAGGTGCCGAAAGTCACATGGCACAAAGTGCCATGTACAATTTGGACACGGGGTCAGCGGGGAATGCCTGCATTCCCGCCTGACCCTCTGCCCAAATCACACATGTGTCTTCGACACATGGTGCTTTCGGCACAAAAATCTCAAAAAATTCAGATCTCAAGCAGCGACAGCAGGTTCCGGAGTTGAATATTCAGGCAGTTATTGATCTGCGTAAGGAGGTTCAACGTGCCGTAATCGCTCAGCACATAGCCCTTGGGCAGGTCTTCCAGTTCTTCCCTGTCCGCCTGGATGATGATATTCCGGTTCTGTTCCTGGTAGAAGCGCCCGCCCTCTTCCGAAAGCATGATATCCGCCAGGATCCCTTCCTTTGCCGCCAGTTTTCTGTAAAACAGCTTCGTGATTGCATCTTCTTCCGCGTTAGCGCCGGCGTCCTGCTGGATCGTCGGTCCGAGTTCGATCGCATCAAGGCACCCGATCTCGGCACGCGGTTTTACGAGGAATTTCAGCACGCCGTTGTCATCACAGCAGATCAGACCGATCGTCGCGCTTCCGTTTGCGGCGATCAGCGGCTGTCTCCAGTGTCTGACTTCCCTGCCGTTGATCTCCACGTCGCAGTAGATCACCTTGAACGGATAGAACGACTTGTGGGACACCTCGTCCGGCAGCATGCGCCAGTCCTTGAGTTCGTGCAGCGGAACGTGCTGCACGGGTTCCCTGCAGAACATCTTGTAATCGTTCATCTCCTTGTAGAGCTCAACGATCGTCCTTCTGTCGATGCTCTGCGCGCTCCGCTCAAAATACGGCCTGTTGGAAAACGGCACATCGCCCTCTTCCCCCAGGAGCACATAAGGAATGCAGGACAGCACCGTACGGGTATCCATGTTGATCAGATTCTCCCGGTGCATCCATTCCTTGATCTGTTTCAACGTCATCCAGCGGTGATTTTCCGTCTCCTCGAGTTCCTCATCGACCATCAGGAGCACATTCCGGTTCCGCTTGCAGAGGAACCTCGAAGACTGCTCCGACTGGATCTGATCCACCAGAATATGATCCGGCTGCATCTTGAGGAAATAGTCGAGGAAAAGCGGGCTCTTGCCGCCGTGTTTTCGTTCGAAGTTACTCTTGGTCGCCTGGATCGTCGGGGAAAGCTGGACCACGTTGACGTTTCCCGGCTCGATCTTGGCCTGCATGAGGTAGTGCCAGACGCCGTTGATCTTCGTGCAGATAATGCCAAGAAAGCCGATCTCGTTCTGAATGATGATCGGCTGTTCCTTTTCCGTTTTGCCGTCCCTAAGCAGCCTGACGCCCCCGATCTGGAAGAAGGATCCGTCGGCGTTCCGGATGATGCCGGCGTCCCTGT
>JAGCXZ010000149.1 GCA_017961065.1 Lachnospiraceae bacterium | reverse complement strand
TAACATAATCCGCAAAAAAGCCATTTTTATGAAAACTTTTTATAGAAACCTCTTGACAAGGGCCTACAGTGTCGCTCTGTACGTCATCAGCGCGGCGATCGTCTTGGCGTCCGTGATTTTCCCGTTCAGGACCAGATCCGTGAGCTCTTCGATCGTGTGGAACTCCACATCGATAAACTCGTCGTCATCCAGGTGCTGCACGGTCTTTTTGAGGTTTTTCGCCACATAGATATCGATCTTCTCATTACAGAAGGCAACCGTCGTATACAGGGACAGCAGGAAGTCCAGATCATTGATATCGGCATAATACCCCGTCTCCTCTTCCAGTTCGCGGTGCGCGGCGTCCTTTGTGGGCTCATCGGCGCCGTTCAGCCCGCCTGCCGGGATCTCAAGCGTATAGCAGTCGATCGCGTTCCTGTACTGACGCACCATGATGATCCTGCCGTCGTCCATGACCGGTACGACCGCAGCCGCTCCCTTATGCTTGATGAAATCAAAGTTCTCTTCCGTTCCGTCCGGCAACTGCATCCGGTCCTGATAGATGTCAACGACCGTACCGTTATGTATGAGCTTACGACCGATCCGCACCGGTCTTAATTCCTTATCCGTCTCCATAATCTGCCTTCCTTAACCGAGTAATTTCCTTACGCTGGCTATTTTGACGCAAAGCGTGAACACATCCATGGCCTGATCGAGTTCGTCGATCGGCGGGAATGTCGGCGCGATCCTGATGTTGGAATCCTCGGGATCCTTCTTGTACGGATATGTCGCGCCCGCGCCGGTCATCGTCACCCCGGCCTCTTTGCACATGGATACGACCGTTCCGGCACATCCCGGCAGCGTATTGAAGGAAACAAAATAACCGCCGACGGGGTTGGACCACGTGCCGATCCCGAGACCGCCCAGTTCATCGTTGAGCTTCTTCTGAACCAGCTCAAACTTCGGGCGCAGGATGGCAGCATGCTTCTTCATATGGTTCCTCATGCCGTTAATGTCCTTGAAATAGCGGACATGGCGCAGCTGGTTGAGTTTGTCGTGTCCGATCGTCTGTATGGCGATCACGCTCTTCACATAATCCAGGTTCTTCTTGCTTGCCCCAAGCGCCGCAAGACCGCTGCCCGGGAAAGTTACCTTGGATGTAGAGCAGAATTTGTATACCATATCCGGATTCCCGGCCTTCTCACATGCGTCAAGGATCTCGACAAGCTCATCCTGCCTGTCATCATAGAGATGATGGATACAGTAGGCATTGTCCCAGAAGATGCGAAAATCATCCGCCGCAGGATGCAGGTTGGCAAATCTCCTCACGGTCTCATCCGAATACGTGATCCCGCCGGGATTGCTGTACTTGGGAACACACCATATGCCTTTCACGGCCGGATCGTTGTTCACGTACTCTTCCACCAGATCCATGTCGGGTCCTTCAGCGGTCATCGGTATATTGATCATCTCGATCCCGAACTGCTCGGTGATCGCAAAATGCCTGTCGTAACCCGGAACCGGACACAGGAATTTTACCTTCTCCAGCCTGCACCACGGCGTGGAGCCGCAAACGCCCAGGACCATCGACCTGGCAACCGTATCATACATGACGTTCAGACTGGAATTACCGAATACGATAACGTTTTCGGATCTGATCTCCATCATATCGCCCATCAGCCTTCTGGCTTCATGGATCCCGGTCAGTTCGCCGTAGTTTCTGCAGTCCTTCCCCTCCTCAGATATGAATTTGGAATCCGGAAATAGGATCCCGAAGAAATCAGCCTCCATATCAAGCTGTTCGGCAGACGGAAGTCCGCGCGCCATATTCAGCTTGAGATCCCTTGCCTTCATGTCCTCATACTGAAGGAAAAGGCGCTGCTCGAGTTCGATAAGTTCCGATCTTGTAAGTTCACTGTACTGTTTCATACGCTCTCCTGTTTATCATTTTCCGACGTAATTTTATGCTCAAAAGTATAATACATCTGAAAATGACTTGCAAGGCATGCACGCATCAGCATGGTTGGTATTTATTGAGAAGCAATAATGGCTCCAATGGTCATCACATAATTAATCCCGCCACACGAATGATACTCGTAATGGCGGGATTTTCCTGACTGAATAAATACCTTACGGGGTGAGCAATGCCAGAAGATCTTCGAGAATATCGGTGACGCTCTTTGCGACGATCGTAAAGTTTGCTGTCTTTGAACCTACAAAAGTACCGTTCTCATTGGCCTCGTTTTTCCCGGAAACGATCAGCACAGCATTTCCTTTGTTGATGTTGTTGGCATATTTCAGTTCATAGTCAATACCCTCTTGCAGAGGCGTAAATTTCTTGCCGTCCACCTTGTATTCAACTACTACCGTTCCGTCGATATCCTCATCGGAGATCTCGCGCGGCAGGCCGTTGTAAGTGACGCTCTTTAATACTTTATTCTTCTTACTGGTTGCATCATAACCGGACTGATAGATGGTCACCTTTGCCTTGCTCAGATCAAATACTTTATTTGCCGTGTCAGTCTTATAGACTTTATATTCGCAATCGGCGATCGTACCCTTATAGTTCTCTTTTCCTTCGATCTTTACATAAACAGTTGCAGACTTTTGTCCTTCCGCAATGCTTAACTTATTGTTCTTGGTGATCTGATCTGTCCTTGCGCTGTCCTTAAAGTATGTGACAGTATAATTCTTGGCCGCCAGAGGTGCACCGTCGACCGTGATATAAGGAGCGCTTGCATAGAGATTCGGCTTGCCGTTATATACCAGATCCGCAACTGTTACCCGGATTCCTTTGGGCGTTCCGCCCTCGATCGATCTTGCGCCGATCGTGAAGGTATAATCATCCACCGCCGGGGTCGTTTTACTTCCCCTAACATTCTTCAAAGCGGGCGTTCCCTGGAAATTGTTGATAAAGTTGATCGTATAGGTCGCCTTCTTAGTATCCGTGCTGACTGCCTTGTTGTTTGAATAGGCAATGGTATAATCCGTTCCCTCGGTTAGAAGAGCCCCATGATCAGGATCCGGATCTCCCGCAGCATCTTTCGGGATATACCTGACTTCCAGATCGTCTCCGATCGTTACGCCGGTCTCCGTAAACTCATACGGGTGTTCCTCCGAATAATCCTTCTGTGCCACGGCATTTGTGCTGATCATTCCATCCGCTTCTGTCTTGACCACCAGCGGTTTTACCGTCACAGTCTTGGAGATCACGCCGCTATACTCGCCGATCCCGACAATGCTGATGCTCTTGCTTCCCGCATCCGTTAGACCTCCCGGGAATGTAAGCATGTATGCCGTATGATCAAGCGCATGTTCCTTCCGCCTATCGTTCTTGTCATAAACCTTGATCAGATCTGCGATCGCTGCCTTCATCTTTGCTTCATTAGCTGCCTTCATTTCTTCATCATGTGAAGGCTCGCAGTAGATCGCCGTTTTGGTATCCACTACCACGTTCAGGGTCTTAAGGTCTGTCTTCTTCTCCACAACGTCCACCGGGATCTGAAGGCTTCCCGTAAAGTTTCCCTGGCCGTTTACGGTCATGTGGCCGTCTTCCGTATATTTTTTGTTGGGCTCATCCACCGTGTAGTCCTTGGCTGCGAGCTTGTAGCTGCCATAAGTGAGCAGCGGCGTTGCTTTGCTGTTTTTAACGATCTGCACAGTTCCGACACTGATCCCGTCCGCCGGTACCAGCGTGCCTTCTCCGATGCTCTTGGGAAGGATCGTGAACCGTTTTGTGGCCCTACCGGCAAAATTACCGGTACCGATCACTGTAATAAGCGCGCCTTCGGTTACTTCTCCTGCCTTGTTTCTGGTGACATTGATATTGCCGGTATATTTCACTGTATAATTGGACGGTGCAAGCTTATGTCCGCGATAGAACACAACAGGTGTCGGTGTTTGCGCAGCCCCGGTGTAGGTCACCGGCTTGATATCCGCGATCCATAACTTATCGCCGGGATCAGCAGCATAGAACTTGACCGGAAGTTTCTTAAATATGTCCGGTGTATCAGTCTTTATCTTCAGAACTTCATCATATCTGCCTGCTGCTGCGACTTCTTTTGGCCGTACCGTAAAGGTCGCGCTCTCGCCGGTAGCGAGGGTATCCACAGAGTATTCCCCGATCTCATAATAGGTCGATGTGATCGGCTGAAGATTGACGGTCCTTGCATCCGTATTCGTGATCGTAACCGTCTGTGCATCCGGGACAACTCCTAATATGGAGGCTCCAAAATCAACCGGATCCGGATCAGTCTCCAGAACAACCGGATAGAACCGCACGGTCTTAACCGTATTGCCGTGCGCATCAACGATATGTCCTGCGTTATCACCGCTCGGTGCAACATACCCGCCGGAAGGAGTCACCAGATTGACCGTATCAGCGATCTTGATAAAGCCTCCGGTACCCTTTGTGACTGCCTCAACTCCTTCAGCGGTCGTTGTCGTTGTCGCATCGATCAGCGCATTGCCGCCGATCTCGATATTCTTACCTTTCAGAGCGGTGTCATTCGTACTGCTGATTGAAAGAACGCCACCCGTGATGCTCAGTGTATCTGTTGCTTCCACCACAGGCTTCGGGACCGAACTCATTGCCGTGATCTTACCTCCCGTAATATCGATCTTATTCCCATAAACAGACGTTGAACTTCCGCTGGTGGAATTGATCGAAATCTCACCTCCGGACACCGTTAGATCGGAGAGAGCCTCAATCCCGGCTTTTAGCTCTGCCTTGCCTCCTGTGACCGTGACATTGCTTCCGGTCAACCTATATATATCGACACAGCCGCCTTCGAGGGTCACGTCTCCCAACACTCCAACAACATTCTGTGAAAGCGTCAGTTTGCCGTTATTTACCCCGGTGAAAGTGAGGTTCGGTTTGGACACATCGTCATCCTTTACGATCCGGTAGATCGTTTTGTCCACGCCGCTTCCGATATGGATCACCGTATCCCCTATGATCGTATACTCTTCATTATCTTCAAGGCCCGCGGCTTCCACCGTTCCGGAAAGGATTCGTTCAATACTAAAGAGCAGTTCGATATCTATCGATTGATAATCCTCGGTCTCAATGGTCAGAGTCTCATCACCTTGCCCGTATCCCAATCCCGTTTGGGGTCTTACAGTAAACGTGATGCTTCCGCCGCCTGCAACAGTACGCTCGGCTTCGGTCTTTTCTTCAATATCGTATTTGCTTGAAGTCGGCTGAATAAAAGTCACAGACTTTGTTCCAACGTTTGTGATCGTAACCGTCTGTGCAGTGGGAGCTTCCGTGTAGTCAACCGGCACCCGGCCAAAATCAAGGGATGCCGGAGTTGCCGTAAGGTTGCTTACAAGCGGCCCGTTACCGATCTGTACGATCTTGGCAATATTGCCATCATTATCGACAATATGTCCTTTGTTATCTCCTTCTGATGCAATGCGCCCGCCGGCAGGTTTCTGGATCGTCAGGCTCCCATCCACCGTGATCTTGGAAGAGCCGCTGAAATTATAAAGCGCGATCGCTTCTTTGGCTGCTTTTGCATATAATTTCGTGCCTGGACCGATCTTGACGTCACCTGTGTTGATGCTGGTACGGATCGCGTAATCACCATTCGTGACAAATCTCACATCAGCGCTCGAAATGGAAACATCCCCGCCGTTTGCTGTAATAGCGGAGGCCCCGCCTTTTCCGGTCAGTTCCAGTTTTCCGCCCGAGATCGTGACACTCTTGGCATAGATCAATTCCCTTTTATCACTTGTTGACAGAGTAAGCGTTCCGCCGGTCATAACAAAATCTCTTACATCGCCGGTCCCGGATAACTGTATATAACCTGTCGGAGCAGAGAAATTCCCGCCATTAATAGTGACACTTCCCTGTCCCCATATACAATTGCTCCCGAAACTGATCGTCCCGTTATTAATAATGACCTGGGAAGTGCCTTCCTCGCCAAGCAAAATGCCGGAACCGATCTTGAGTTTTCCGTCAGCATCTCCACCGATCGTAAGCTTATGGCCTTTACACTGAATATTGTAGACCTCCTTATTATCCGTTGCCCCAAGTTCGATCGTGGTATCGCCCAAAAGTTCATACTGGTACACTTTAAGAGTGGATGCGCTAACTGTCCCCTGCAGGAAATATCCCACGCGCAGGATCAGCGGGATCGATATGCTCGAGGCGTTTTCTCCTGCCGTCTGAATGGTCAGAAGGTCGTTGCCTTTATCCTTGCCGATTTGCGTCTTTGGTGTGAGTTCAAATGTGACCGAACCACCCGGAATAACATCCGAAAGCGAGGAACCTTCCGCAAGAGCCACATTGAAATTCAATGTCTGCGGCATAACAAAGCTGACCGCCTGCGTTCCTTTATTTGTAACAGTAACGGAAGTCTTCTTTGCAGCTGCCGCAGCCTCATCATAACCATAAGTCAGCGCTCCGAAATCAATCTCTCTCTTGTCGGTTTCAAGCGCCGGCTGATAAGTGGCGGGAGCGATCCGTACAACCGGTGCCGGTTTGCTATCAGAATCGACAACTATCGGATAGCTATTCTCGCTTCCGATCGATCCCCCGGCCGGATACTGGATTACCTGCGGTTCCTGAAGATTGATAGCATATGAGTTTCTGCCGGCTCTAACGGCTACCTTATCCCCCTGCGCGTTGACAACAGCATCCCCGCTTATCGCTATTGTTTTACCGCAATAGATCCCCTCATTATTTTTATTCGATCCCTGGTTCAGTGCGATCGCGGTCAGTTCCCCGCCGCTGATCGTTACATCTTGTGCAACCTTCAAAGCTTTATAATCCTTGCTGGTCAGTCTCACGATGCCGCCGGTCATCTCAAACGCACCTTCAATATCCATAGAAGAGGCCCCATAGTTGCTGATTATTTCCAAAAGGCCGTCGTTTATATGAACATTGTTGGCAGCAATATACCTGTCACTATGGATCTCGCCGCCTTTTAAATAAAAATCGCGGCCCGGACGCAAAACACTGGTAAATGTAATAATTCCGCCCTGTATATCCAGACTGTTCTTTTCTTTATCTAAGTAGATCCCGGTTAGCGTAAGTTTGCCCGTCCCGGCACTTTCGTCTGCTGCTTTGATCGTTAGTGAGTAGTCGGCCTCATCATTCTCTTTGACGATCGAGCCGAGTTTTATATTATCATCATCCGCAAGCGTAATTACAGAGTTTCGCACAAGTTTGTAGCTGGCAGATGTGGCCTTGTCTTTAAAAAACTCTGCATCCGCATTTGCCGGCAACTCAATATAGCCATCACCGAGCAGTTCATCCTCTCCGTCATTTTCAGCTTCTTCCGGGAATTCTTCTTCCGGATCCTCTTCTAATATCTCCTCATCCGCTGTCAGGACTTCTGCCTCGGCGTCTTCATATTCCGCAAATTCTTCTGCCCCCGGCATCGGGCTGTCAGGTTCTGCTTCATCCGGTGTTACAACCACCGGTTCCGCTTCCTGCGCGCGCAGGTTTTCTGCGGCATCGCTTTCTTCTTCCGCGATCTCCTCTTCGGGATTCGTTTCCAGCTCCTGAACTACCGCAGCATTTTCCTCAGCGATCTCTGCGGCATTTACCGGAACTGCGCCGGATAACGCCGTCGTGCAGATCATCAATCCTGCCATCAGGAATGCAACTGTTCTTTTCATGTGATCCTCCTTGTGTGATCCAAAATCGTTCTCTTTTTGTGATTTTGCCCCGCTGTTACGCAAAAAACCGGAGCATTTGCAGTTACTATACTACATCTGCCCCGGGTTTACTACCGACTAAAGTCTATATTTGAAACGGGAAGTTACAGCACATCCACCGCCGCATGTTCAATGGCAAGGCCGTTTAAGTATTTCTCCATGAAGCGGTTGAAGCCGGCAACATCCGCCGCATCGGCCTCCAGACGGGATCCCTTCTGGTCTGCGAAGATCGTGCCGTTTAAGTAATCCTGCAGGGACTGCTTTTGCGCGATCAAATAAGCCGCCAGAACCGCGATACCCCAGGCGCCGCCTTCACCGGCCGTCTCCATAACGGATACGGGGGCATTGATTGCAGCGGCTGCGATCCGCTGTCCGACGCCCTTGGTCTTAAAGAAACCGCCGTGACCGAACATCTCATCCACAGCCACGTGCTCTTCCTTGAACATCAGGTCAAGGCCTGCTTTTAAGGCCGCAAGCGCTGAATACAGGTGCATGCGCATGAAGTTTGCCAAAGTAAAGGAATCATCGGCTTTGCGAACGAATAACGGTGCGCCTTCGGTAAAGCCGGTTACCGGTTCGCCGGAAAAATAGTTGTAAGAGATCAGGCCGCCGCAGTCCGCATCGCCTTCCAGCGCCTTGTTGTAAAGGGATGTAAAGAGCGTGTTCTTATCGACGCTCGCCCCGATCATGGATGCAAACTCGTCAAATACGGATACCCACGCATTCATCTCGGATGTACAGTTATTGCAGTGGACCATGCCGACGAGAGCGCCGTCCGGCGTAGTTACCAGATCGATCTCCGGATAGACTTTGGAGAGTTCTTTCTCCAGAACAACCATCGCGAATACGGAAGTTCCGGCAGAGATATTGCCCGTGCGTTTTGCAACGGAATTCGTCGCGACCATACCTGTTCCAGCATCACCTTCCGGCGGACATAACGGAATACCTGCTTTGAGTTTCCCGGACGGATCAAGCAACTTTGCGCCTTCCTCCGTCAACGTTCCGGCATCTTCTCCTGCCGACAATACCTTCGGGAAGACATCGTTTAATTTCCAGCCGAAATTTTTGTTTGCAACCAGCGCGTCAAACTTGGAAACCATGGTCTGGTCAAAAGTGCCCGTTTTGATATCGATCGGGAACATGCCCGATGCATCGCCAACGCCAAGTACCTTCTGTCCGGTCAGTTTCCAGTGCACATAACCGGCAAGCGTAGTAAAGAACGCCACATCCTTCACATGCGGCTCACCGTTCAGGATCGCCTGATACAGATGCGAAATGCTCCAGCGCTGAGGAATGTTGTAATTGAATTCCTTCGTAAGCTGCTCTGCCGCCTCACCCGTGATCGTGTTTCTCCAGGTACGGAAAGGCACCAGCAGATTATCGTTTTTATCAAAAGCGAGATAACCGTGCATCATAGCCGAAAAGCCCATGGATGCAAATCCGGTCAGTTCTGTGCCGTATTCCTTCTTCACCTTCTCGCAAAGGTCACGGTAGCAGTCCTGCAGGCCGGACCATACGGCATCCAGGGAATAGGTCCAAATGCCGTCCACAAGCTGGTTTTCCCACTCATGTGAACCGGATGAGAGCGGGGTGCCCGCTTCATCGATCAATACCGCTTTGATTCTGGTGGAACCGAGTTCCACGCCGAGGATCGCTTTTCCTGCTTCGATCAGTTCTTTCTTTCCCATATCCTTCTCCTCTTTAAAATGAATTATAATGTACTGTACTGATGCTACGGATTGCTCCGAGAGGATTCACGTCTGCTCCGCCTTTCATTCGTAATCGATTGCTCTGATGCAACGGATTGCTGCGATGCTTCGCATCTTTCGCAATCCTGAAAACATTCGGAAACCGCTGATTTGCTTCGCGAATCGCTAATTCCTCATGTTTTAGCGTGCCATAAAGTCCTGCGGCTTATTCTGCAAGCAGAAAGCCGCCGACTTTCGGCACTTACATCAGTACACGTTTTCAGCCTGGTCGCCGTAGTCGCCGGAGTCAAATTCCATGATGCGCCGGTCGATCACTTCCTGGGTAATCCGGGTAACCGGATACTGTTTGGAGTCCACGACAACGCTTTCGATCTCCTCGTGCGCGCTGAACATGTCCTCATCCACGTACTCGTACTTCTGCGGCGTCTCGCCGTTCTGGAGCTTGCGGATGATCGCCTCAACTCTGGGGCCGTGGAACGGATTGCACTCCACGATGCAGGAAATGGAATTGTCCAGCACATCCTGTAGCGCCTCCGGTTTGACGCCGTCAAAGGAGACTACCATGATCTCGCCGCCTTTGATGTTGCTCCCGACGCGCTTTCCGGCATCTTCGATCGCTTTGATCGCGCCAAACGCCTCATCGTCGTTCTCGCAGTAGACCACGTTGATCTTCGGATTCCTCTTCAAAAGCTGCTGGGTCACTTCATAGCCCTTTGCCCTCGTGAACTCACCGTCGGCCTGTGCGACGATGTTCCAGCCGTACTTTTCGGCCGCCGCCTCGAGTCCCTTCGTACGCCCAATCTGTGCCGATGCGCCGATGGTACCCTGTACATCCGCAATGTAGATGTCCTCGGCAAGTATGTTGTTCTTCACGCAGAACCATCTGAGCCATTCGCACATCTTGCGGCCTTCAAGTTCGAAATCAGAACCCACCCAGCACTCGAACAGATCGCTGGACGCATCCACCATACGGTCCACGATGATGACGGGGATCCCCTCATCTCTCGCTTCCTGCAGAACGGTGTCCCATCCTGCCTCCGTAACGGGCGCGACCACGATATAGTCCACTTCCTGCTGGATGAAGCTCCGGATCGCCTTGATCTGGTTCGTCTGCTTCTGCTGCGCGTCCTCAAAGATCAGCTTGTAGCCGTTCTCCTTGGTGAAGACCGAACGCATGGATTCCGAGTTGACGTTCCGCCAGTAGGACTCCGATCCGACCTGGGAAAATCCCACAACGATCAGATCATCCTCCTTAATATCACTAACAGCCTCTGCCTCCTGCCGGGCACCACACCCGGCAAGGCAGCAGAGGCTCATGATCAGAAACATGCAGAATGCTCTTTTTATCGACTTCTTATTCATGTTTTCCGTTTGCTCTTATGATTTCTTTCTTGCTCTCAGTGCCGCAAAGATACTCTGAATTACGATGAAGATAAAGAGCAGAGCGGCCGTGAGGATGTTCGGCCAGGAGCTGGCCAGCTTACCGTTCGTCTTAACGATGGAGGAAATGGTTCCGTTGATGAGTACACCGAAGAAGGAACCGATCACGTTACCTACACCACCGGTAAGCAGCGTTCCGCCGATAACCGCCGAGGAGATCGCATCCATCTCAAGACCCAGTGCCTGGGTAACGGATCCTGCCATTGTGTTGAGACAGTAGCAGACACCGCCGATGGAGCAGAGAATGGAAGAAAGCATATACGCTCCCATCTTGATCCTCTTGACGTTCAGACCCATCATGGCTGCCGACTGGGCGCTTCCGCCTACGGCATACAGGGAACGGCCGAACTTTGTATATCTGAGCATGATAAAGATCAGCACCAGAACGATCAGTGCAACGAGCACACCGGGCCTTACGTAAGGCACCATGTATTTGCCCTTGTTGTTAACGTATCCGCCAAACGGGATGTTGATCTTGGTATTTGCCCATTTATAGAATGTAGCGTTGATCTTTTCCGTAATGGACACCTGATCGGTACAGATCACTGCCGTCATACCTCTGCAGAAGAACATGCCTGCCATGGATACGATGAAGGGCTGGATCTCCAGATAACCTACCAGGAAGCCCTGTACAAAACCGAATACCACACCTACCGCCAGAACGATCAGTACCATGGGAACAGCACCGATCCCTTTGGACATTCCGACCGCCATCATCATACAGTCCATAGCGATCAGCGCACCGACCGAGATATCGATACCGCCCGTAAGCATGACGCAAGTCATACCGCAGGCTACACAGATCAAACCGGCATTGGTGATCAGGATGTTCAGAAAAGTCTGAAAGTGCGTAAATCCTTTTGCGCCGTATGCGATACAACCGCCTGCGTAAAGAACGACGAAGAGCACGATCGTGATCAGAAGAAGAATCGTATTGCTGTTGAAGCCTTTCATGAATTTGAACTTCTCTTTCATGCCTTCACCTCCTTTGCTGCTGCACGGCTGGCGCTGTGTTTCCTGATGAACGCCTTAAACGGCGGAGCCTCGATCACAACGATGATAATAACGATGATGGCCTTGTAAACCGGCGCCTGGATCGAAGATACACCGAGCGCATACAGTGTTGTCGTGATCGCCTGGATCGTATACGCGCCGATGATGGAGCCGGCCAGGTTGAATTTACCGCCGCCCAGGCTGTTGCCGCCGAGCGCTACGGAAAGGATGGCATCCATCTCAAGGTAAAGACCGATGTTGTTGGAGTCGGCCGATGTGATCCTCGAAGAAGCCACGATACCGGCGATCGCCGCAAACACGCCGCAGAGCGTGTAGGCCAGGAATTTCAGCAGCTTGGAATTCAGACCGGCGATACGGCTTGCTCTCGCATTGATACCGACAGACTGAATATACATGCCCATTGCCGTCTTCTTAAGTACAAGAGAGACGATCAGGATGCAGACTATCGTTATGATGATCGGCGTCGGGATCGGACCCGTGAATGCGCCGATGAATGCAAAGGATGGGTTTCTGACGTAAACGATCAGGTCGTTGCACAGCAGCAGGCCGATGGCTCTTGCCGCCGAATACAGGATCAGCGTGGCAACCATGGGCTGGATCGACAGATGCGCAACCAGTGTTCCGTTAAACGCGCCGCAGATCGCTCCCATAAGTACAGCTGCAAGCAGGCCGACAAAAAGCGGCTTGGCAAGTGTTGTGGTAGAAGATACACCGTAGCCTGCAAGGTTCATGCACATAAAGCTTGCACACAGACTCATGACGGAACCTACGGAGATATCCGTTCCTGCGGAAGCGGAAACTACCAGCGTCATTCCGATCGCAAGGATCGCCACCTCGGATCCTCTGTTGATGATATCGATGATACGACCGTACAGGATCGTTCCGTTTGTCGTTGTATCACGCAGGGAAATCATAAAGAACGACAGCGGATTTTCCCCGACAGCAGCATCATGGATGATGTTGACCGCCAAAACCAGGATCATCGCCACAACCGGCAACAGAAGCGGCCATGTTTTAATCTTATTCCAAATTTTCATTATGACTCACCTCCGGCTATCGCCTTCATGACGTTTTCCTGTGACAGTTCCTGATCGATCTCTCCCACCTTCTGTCCGTCACGCATGATGACCATCCTGCTGCAGGTACGGAGCATTTCCTCGATCTCCGAAGAGATGAACAGAACGCTCTTGCCCTCACCTGCGAGTTTGACGATCAGTTTCTGGATCTCCGACTTGGTTCCGACATCGATACCTCTTGTCGGCTCATCTAAGATCAGGAAATCCGGATTGGTGGCAAGCCAGCGCGCTAAGATCACCTTCTGCTGGTTACCGCCCGAGAGCTGCTTGACGAGT
>JAGCXZ010000148.1 GCA_017961065.1 Lachnospiraceae bacterium | reverse complement strand
GGTCTGACCAACATGGTGGAGGATGAGGATATCCGCATGGTGGTCAAAGCGCAGCGTGATGTGGTGCAGATCGTGGAAGAACTGATCAAAGTTGCGAATCATAACGGCGGCAGTGACAACATCGGCGTCGTGATCATACAAACAGAGGACTCCTCCGACAATAAAGAGGTGAGCAGATGATACAACCAGGAATGATACTCGGGGATCGTTACGAAATCATAGAACTGATCGGTACCGGCGGCATGGCCGATGTTTACAAGGCCAAGGATCATAAGCTGAACCGGTACGTTGCGATCAAGGTGCTGAAGGCCGAATATTCCTCCAACAAGAATTTCGTCTCGAAATTCCGCGTGGAGGCACAGTCGGCTGCAGGACTGATGCACCCCAATATCGTGAATGTATATGACGTTGGCGAAGAAGACGGCATGTACTATTTTGTCATGGAACTGGTGGAAGGCATCACGCTGAAGAACTATATCGAGAAGAAGATCACGCTTTCCGTCAAGGAAGCGATCAGTATCGCGATCCAGGTATCCATGGGTATTGAAGCCGCGCATAACAACGGCATCATCCACCGGGATATCAAACCGCAGAATATCATCATTTCCAAGGAAGGCAAAGTCAAAGTAGCCGACTTCGGTATCGCAAGGGCAGCATCGAGCGATACGATCACGAGCCATGCGATGGGTTCCGTGCACTATACATCCCCCGAGCAGGCAAGAGGCGGATATTCGGATGCGAAATCCGATATCTATTCGATCGGTATCACGATGTTTGAGATGGTGACGGGACGTGTTCCGTTTGACGGGGAGACGACCGTTGCGATCGCGATCAAACACATTCAGGAAGAGATGCCTTCGCCACGCAACTATGTACCGGAGATTCCGATCAGCGTCGAGCAGATCATCTATAAATGTACGCAGAAAAATCCTGACAGAAGATATGCGAACGTGAGCGAACTGATCACCGATCTGAAACGCTCGCTGATCAATCCCGACGAGAATTTCGTTGTGATCAATCAGGCAGCAAGCGCCGAAGGCACCAAGGCGATCTCCGATGATGACAGGCAGAGCATAAGACAGCAGATGAACGCCGACCAGATGTATGCCGGCAACTATCCGCAGAACGCTTCAAACGGTTATCCCGCAGGTGCAGCACCTGTTGCTCCGCAGGATCCGTATCAGGGACAGGAACCTTATCCGGCGCAGGATCCGTACCGGAATGCAGGCCCGAACCAGCAGCCGTATCCGAATCAGCCGCCGTATCCGAATCAGCAGCAGTATCCGCAGGGCGGATACCCGCAGCAGAATCCGGCATATCAGAATCCGTACGAGCAGTTTGCGGCAGAAGACGAGATGGAACAGATGGATATCTTCTCACCGCGTACGCAGAGACAGCCGCAGCGCAAGAACGCACCCGAGCAGCCTAAAAGAGGCGGCCGCGATAAGGGCCGTAACGCCACCCGGGATGAAAAGGGCGGCAGAAGGAAACCGCAGAGAGGCCGTCAGGTTGAGGACGAAGAAAAGCGCGTAAGGTCCAGGGAATACTACGACGATTTTGAGGACGATGATGATGTGGATCCGAAGATGGAGAAGATCATGACCATCCTGATGATCGTTGCGGCTGTGATCATAGCAGTCGTTGCATTTCTTGCGTTAAAGGGACCGATTTCCGAATATCTCTCAAGAAACGGTGATGACACAGAAACGGAAGAGGATTCCGGCATGGCTGAAGTGCCCGATCTTGTCGGCAAGACGTTTAAGGAAGCGGAGAGCCTTCTGACATCGGCAGGCCTTACCGCATCGGCGCAGCGTGCCGAATCCACGCAATATGAAAAAGACTATATCATTTCACAGGAACCGGAAGCCGGCACACAGGTGGAAAAAGGGACCCAGATGAAACTGGTCATCAGCTCCGGCAAGGTGGACGGCGGTGCAGCAGTTCCCGATCTGATCGGCAAGACAGAGGCAGAGGCAAAGGTTCTGCTTGATTCGGACGGATTTGTTCTGGCTGTGGAAGAGACGCCGAGTGAGTCGGTGGAAAAGGGTCAGATCGTATCGCAGAATCCGCTCGGAGCCACAACGGCACCCCGAGGCAGCACGGTAACGGTCTACATCAGCAGCGGCCCGCCGGAGTCGGATACGATCAAGGTGCCCGATCTTGTTGGCAAAGACGAGACGACAGCCAAGTCCATGCTCACAACGGCCGGACTGAATTGGGGTACGATCACCGAAGAGCATAACGATGCCGTGGCAGCAGGACTCGTGCTTGCACAGTCGGTTGCGGCAGATACGGAAGTAGCGAACGGAACGATGGTTGACTTCGTTGTCAGCCTTGGTTCCTCGACATATACCTGTCATCTGGATGTGTCCGCACCTGCCGACTATTTTGTCGGAACGGAAGCGGTCATCATCCTGACGGATATCACCAACGCGGAAGTCAACAGGTTCTCGACCACAACATTCCCGTACACAGTTTCACAGGCCGGCATTTCCTCGGAGATGGGGTATGTGACGGTGCAGTATCAGGGAACTGACGGTGAGTGGCACCAGACCTCCCCTGTGGTTGTGCAGTTTACGCAGGAGTAACGCATGCAGGGACGCATTGTAAAAGGGATCGCCGGATTCTATGATGTTTATGTGGAAGGGCGCGGAACCTATGTATGCAAGGCGAAAGGTATTTTCCGTAAGGACAACCGTAAGCCCCTTGTAGGGGACTATGTGACCGTAGAGTCGATCAGTGAGCAGGATATGGAAGGGAGCATCACCGGCATCATACCGCGGCAGAATGAGCTCATTCGCCCGCAGGTGGCAAATGTGGACCAGACCCTGCTCATTTTTGCGCTGAAAAGCCCGCTCCCGAATTATCTGCTTCTGGATAAACTCATCCTGCAGTATCTGCAGCAGAACGTGCCGATCCTTTTATGCTTCAACAAAGAGGATCTGGTGGATGAGGCGGACGTGGAAAAGGTCCGTCAGATGTATGCCAAAAGCGGGTGCGAAGTTCTGTTCACAAGCGCCGTCAACGGTGAAGGCATAGACAGGGTGGTAAGCCTGCTGAAAGGGAAGACCACAAGTGTCGCGGGTCCGTCCGGCGTCGGCAAATCCTCGCTGATCAACTGCATGCAGAGCAACAGGCAGATGGAAACCGGCGAGATCAGCGCCAAACTCCTGCGCGGCAGGCATACGACAAGGCATTCCGAGATCATCCCGGTCGGGGATGAGACTTATATCATGGACACGCCCGGTTTTACCTCCTATGACGTGACGGGAATGCTGCCGGAACAGCTGCAGGATTATTACGAAGAATTCAAGCCATATACGGACTGCCGCTTTCAGCCGTGCTCCCATATCCATGAGCCGGACTGCAGCGTAAAACGGGCCGTTGAGGCAGGAGAGATCGCGGAGGAACGCTATGAGCACTACATGCAGATCTATCGGGAACTGGAAGAGAGCAACCGAAGAAAATACTGAAGACCAGGGGACCACAGGGAGAAAATGAAACAGGAGAAGACTATGAACATTTTGGCACCATCCATTCTGGCGGCTGATTTTACCTGCCTCGGAGAGCAGATGAAGCAGATCGATGAAGCCGGCGCGGATTATTTTCATATCGATGTCATGGACGGAAATTTCGTGCCCAATATATCGTTTGGTATTCCGGTGATCGCATCGATCAGGAAAGTCACGAAAAAGCCGTTTGACGTGCATCTGATGATCGAGCGTCCGGAACGTTATATCCGTGATTTTTATGATGCCGGTGCCGATATGATCACGTTCCACTATGAGGCATGCGCCAACGTGGGCGATACGATCGACAAGATCCACAGTTACGGGATGCTCGCCGGTGTATCGATCAAGCCGAACACAAGCGTGGAAGTCTTAAGACCGTATCTGACGAGTGCGGATATGTTCCTGATCATGACCGTGGAACCGGGTTTTGGCGGACAGGATTATATGGAGATCTGCACGGATAAGATCCGGCAGTTAAGAAGGCTTCTGGATGAGAGAAACCTGGATGCGGATATCGAAGTGGACGGCGGTATTACGAGAGAGAATGTGGAGTATGTCATGGATGCCGGCGCCAACGTGATCGTAATGGGATCCTCCGTTTTCCGCGGAGACATTCCGGAAAACGTAGCCTATTTCAAGAAGATCTTTGACGGGAGAAATCACTGATGATCAAATATATCAAGATTGCCAGACCGGACCATTGGGTCAAGAATGCTTTCATCTTTCCGGGCATTGCCATTGCACTGCTGCTCACGGATTACACGTTTTCGACGGATACGATCGTAAAGTTCGTAGCAGGCTTCTTTGCGACCTGTTTTATCGCTTCTGCCAACTATGTCATCAACGAGTGGCTGGATGCCGAATTTGACAAGTTCCATCCGACGAAGAAATACCGTCCGGTGGTGTCGGAAAACATGAAGTTTTCCCTCGTGATGCTGGAGTATGTGATCTGCATCGCGATCGGGATCGGTCTGTCGCTCCTTGTGAATACGCCGTTCCTTCTCATGGAGGTCTGGCTTCTTGTCATGGGTGTGCTCTACAATGTAAAGCCCATCCGCACCAAAGACATCCCGTATCTTGACGTGATCAGCGAATCCGTCAATAACATGATCCGTCTGCTGCTCGGATGGTTCATCATCACGGATGCCTACCAGCCGCCCAGTTCCATCCTGATCGGATACTGGTTTGCGGGTGCGTTTCTGATGGCGACCAAGCGCTTTGCGGAATACCGGATGATCGGGGATCCGGAAACGGCGGGACTCTACAGGAAATCCTTCCGCCACTACACGGAGCAGTCCCTTCTGATCTCCACGTTTTTCTATGCGCTTACCGCAACGTTTTTCATCGGGATATTCATGATCAAATACCGCATTGAGTATCTGATCGCGATGCCGTTCGTATTCGGGCTTTTCTGCTTCTATCTTTCGATCGCGTTCAAGCCGGATTCTGCCGCGCAGAAACCGGAGAAACTGTATCGGGAAAAGAAGCTGCTTGCATATATCGTCTTTCTGATCATCATACTTGCCGTGCTCACTTTTGTGGACGTGCCGCCTTTGAATTACTGGGTGGATCCGTTCCTCTTAGAGGTCTGAGAAATGGCAAGGCTGGAGAGACTGCCGGAACCGGATCACATCGGCGCATACCGTGCCGTTGTGTTCGATCTTGACGGCACGCTCTATGACCAGACAAGACTCCGCATGATGATGGCCATGCGTCTTAGCCTGCACTATCTGTGTCATCCCTTTCATATCCGCGAATTACAGCTCTTAAAAACGTTCCGCCATGTGCGTGACCGCTGGGAAGAGTATGCGCCGGCAGCAGGGCAGGATGATTCTGCCGCTAAAGGTGCTGAGGGAGTCGAAGAGGACATCTACCGGTATGTTGCGAATAAACATCACGCGGATCCTTCGCTTGTAGCGAAGACCGTTGCGCACTGGATCTATGATGATCCGCTGGCCGTGCTTCCCAGATATACCAACAGGAAACTGGCCGCTTATATTGAACAACTCAGGCAAAATCACGTCCTGATCTTTATTTTCTCCGATTATCCGATCCCCGACAAACTTCGTGCGCTCGGCATTACTGCCGACGGTATGTATGCGCCGGGAGATGAGAGGAACATCGCGCTGAAGCCGTCACCGATGGGGCTTGAACTGATCATGAAGGATCACGGCCTCGCACCGGAAAACAGTCTGATGGTGGGAGACCGTGATGTGAAGGATGGAGAGTCGGCAAGAAGAGCCGGCGTGGATTACTTCATAGTCTGAAGCTGCTTTGGTATAATGAGAGCAAGTAACGCATTCGCGTTTGGAGGTTGATATGAAAGCGCTGTATTATGACGGAGAAAAAGCAGTTTACCGCGAGGATGCGCCGATGCCGCAGTGCACGCCAAACCGGAGTCTCATCCGGATCCTGCTCGCCGATATCTGCAACACGGACCGTGAGATCTTAAAGGGCTACCGCCCGGATTTTCGCGGCATCATGGGGCATGAGTTTGTCGGTGAAGTTGTGGAAAGCCCGGATGCTTCCCTGATCGGCAAAACGGTTGTCGGTGAGCTGAACGAAGGCTGCGGAACCTGTATCTACTGCAGGACCGGCAGAGAAAAGCACTGCCTGCAGAGAAAGGTGATCGGCATGTCCAAGGACGGTTGCTTTGCCGAGTACATGAGCCTGGCAACGCACCTTCTGCATCCCGTACCCGAAGGCCTTTTACCCGAGCAGGCTGTCTTTACCGAACCGCTTGCGGCTGCGCTTGAGATCACAAAGCAGGTGCATATCGATCCGGCGCTCAATGCCGCCGTGATCGGTGATGGCAGACTTGCGTTCATGATCACGCAGGTACTTGCGCTGACGGGCGTATCGCTTACCGTGATCGGCAAGCATCCGGATAAGCTGGAGATGTTTCAGCCGTACGCAAAGACAGCGCTCTATGATGATTATTTTGAAAACGGCAGGATCCGTGCACTCAGCGCGGATGAGTGTTTTGAATACGTAGTTGAGGCAACGGGCAACGAATCGGGCATTCACTTTGCGCTCGATATCGTCAGAAAGATGGGGACGATCATTTTAAAGAGCACCTATGCGGGCGCTGCAAACCTGAACTTAAGCGTGCTGCCCGTCAACGAGATCTCGATCGTCGGCAGCAGGTGCGGCCCGTTCGAACCAGCCTTAAAGCTTCTGCAGGAAGGAAGGGTCAGCTTTCCGCCGGTAGAACTCTACGCGTTAAAAGATTATGAGCAGGCGTTTGCTTCCCGCGCTTTTAAAGCCGGATTCCGCATGAAGTAAGTACCGTAAAGGAAAGGTTTTAGCACGATGGCATTTTTTACAGATCCCGAATTTGAGACCAAACTGTATTACGAAGAGATCGGAGAAGGGGAACCGTTCCTTCTGATCCACGGCTGGGCGATCGACCACCGTTTCCTGATCGATGCCATGGAACCCGTTTTTGCGATGGCAAAAGACTCTTACAGGCGGATCTATGTGGACGTGCCGGGAATGGGCGTTTCGGAGCCGGGGAAAGTCAAAAACGGCGACCATATCGTCGAGGTTCTGATGCATCTGATGGATCATCTGACCGGTGATCAGCAGTTCCTTGTGGGCGGCAATTCCTTCGGGGCAGCCATCAGCCGCGCAATGACAGCAAAATATCCCGAGAGACTGCGCTGTGCGATGCTTCTGGTACCGGCCACCAGTCTCGCAACACGCCTTCCCGTAAAGGAAGGGATCTTCCGCAGAGATGAGGAATTCCTTAAGACGCTGACGGACAAAGAGAGGGATGCTTTTTGCGCGATGAACGCGAACCTGACAAAGGAAGCGTGGGAACGCTACAAAACCGGCGTTTATCCGTCGGTTCTGATCAATGAAAATAACGAGTTCATGCACCGGGTGCTGAAGGGGACTTTTTCGTTTGACATCGACAAAGCCCTTCAGAAGAGACCGTTCAAAGAACCGGTGTTGATCCTGACCGCCAAGTATGATTCTGCGGTCGGGTATGAGGCGCAGTTTGGCTGGCTGTCGGATTATCCGCAAGCAACCTATGCGGTGATCGACAACGCCGGTCACAACCTGCATGTTGACCAGCCGGAGGCATTCCGTCACTTCATTGCCGGCTGGCTTGATGGTTTACATAATGTATGGGAGGGAAAATCATGAGCATTGATCTCAGTACGATGCCGAAACTCGGATTCGGCATGATGCGCCTGCCGGAAACGGACGGTGTCATCGATCACGAGCATGTCTGCCGCATGGTGGACAAGTACATGAAAGCCGGGATGAACTATTTTGACACGGCATATGTTTATCATGGCGGGAAGTCCGAAGTTGCGGCCAGGGAAGCCCTTGTGAAACGCTACCCGCGGGACAGCTTCATGCTTGCGACAAAACTCCCCGCATGGGAGATCAAAAAAGAAGAAGATATCGAGCGGATCTTCAATGAGCAGTTGGAAAGAGCGGGCGTGGATTATTTTGATTTTTACCTGCTCCACTCCATCGAGGATGGCAATAATTACGATACCTATGTCAAATACGACTGTTTTAAGTGGGGACTGCAGAAGAAGGCGGAAGGGAAGATCCGTCATTTCGGATTTTCCTATCACGGGAGTCCGGAACTCTTGGAGGAGGTGCTTGATCAGCATCCGGAGGTGGAATTCGTGCAGATCCAGTATAACTATCTTGACAGGACCAATCCCGTGGTGCGTTCGCAGAACCTTTACGAGATCCTGCATGAGAGAAAGATCCCGATCATTGTCATGGAACCGGTCAGAGGCGGCATGCTTGCAAATATGACGCCTTCGATCGAGGCAAAGATGAAAGCAAGGCAGCCGGACCGTTCAGCAGCTTCCTGGGCGCTCCGTTTTGTGGGTTCGCTTGACGGGATCATGACGATCCTCTCCGGTATGTCCAACGAAGAGCAGATGGATGATAATATCGGGACATTTACCGACTTTGAGCCGCTCTCGGACGACGAGTTTAAGATCGTAAACGAGATCACGGAGGAACTGCTGAGCATGCCGCAGATCGGCTGTACATCCTGCAGATACTGTACTCCCGGCTGTCCGATGAACATCTCGATTCCGGACGTGTTCCGCGCGGTGAATACCATGAACCTTTACGGGGATGTGTTCCGGCCGAAGGCGTTCTACGGCGGCGTGATCGGCCAGGG